>JAYVJS010000574.1:0-8050 GCA_043769075.1 Gemmatimonadota bacterium
CGGATGATCCAGGGAGAGGTGGGCGCGATCAGCGCCCGATAATGACGCCTTCGTAAATCACGGTCTTGGGCGCGATGATCCCAAGCGTCAGCGCCGTGAAAAGCAGGTCCGACCAGCGACTCTTCGTCTGAATCTTGAGCTGGGCGACTTCCTTGCCCCCGACCAACTGGCTGGCGAGCGCCTTGTCGAGGCGGGCCTTGCCAAGCGGAACCAGGCCCCAAAACCCATGGACGGTATGAGCCGACACCCGGAACGCCTGCCCGACGGCAGCATCGCCCGAGGCGGAGGCCATCGTGGCCGGCACCCCGAGATTGGTGGCATCGAAACTCTGGGCGCAGCCCGTCAACGCGAAAGTAACCAGTAACCCGGGCAAACTGATCCGTCGAATATTCACCACGAGTCTTTAAGCCTTATCGAAAGTGATAGCTGGCCCCGATACTGACACCCGAGGCATTGTTGCCCCCGCTACTCCAGCCCAATCGGCTGTCGTATCCGGCTCGAACACCCCACCCGTTGAGCAACCCGAGATCTACGCCCGCGCTGAGGGCAGTCTTGAAGCGACCACCGGTCAGGGGCCGGGTCCCAATGTAGTCGACCCGCGGCGCAATCCAGGGCTTGATCGAGAGGACTGCCGCCGGGATGGTCAAGGCCGCACCAATCCCGCCCCAGCCCCGCCAGGGGGCGCCGCTGGCCCTCCCGATCGAACGATCAGCCCCTGCCTGCCAAACGATCTTGAGCGGAACCAGCGGGCCACCGAAGACCGTGAACTGGGCCGCGCCGGTCAGGATCGAACTAGTTCGATCCGGTCCCGTTGCCGGATCGACGGTAACCCGGGCAACCCCTAGCGTCACCCCCAGGGGGCCGAAGCCAACCGAGCCGCTGCCCAAGACCGCCCGGGAGCGGTCGTCCCCGCCAACTCGGCGAAGCCGCCCAAACCCGACGTCGATTGCTAGCGAGATGCCCTGGGACACGCCGGCGTTGCGGATCGGCACGGCGGCGTCCTGCCCCCGTGCGTCGGCCACCAAGGTAACCGAAACGAGGCCGAGGGCCAGGGCGACGGCGCGGACGGTCAGAGAGCCTACTCGAAGCGGTAACTGGCGCCCAAGCCGAGCAATGCCGGCTTGCCGTCAGTTGTGCTGGTGAACAAGCGATCCACGGCCACATCGAGCCCGAATCCATTCAGGAACCCGAAATTGATCCCGCCACTGAGCCCGAAGTCCGATTGGGTCATCGTTCGGAGGGGAACCGAACCATTCGGCACCGGAGTGGCCAGGGGATCGGGCCCCCGTTCCCGGGAATAGTCGAGGCGGGGCGATGCCCAGAACCGCAGCGCAACGACCGGCTGGGGCAAGGTCCACGAGATCCCGAGCCCGACGGGAACTCGCCAGTTCGTCGAACCACTGTTGCGAGGCGCGAAGTATCCGGCCCCGGTCATCAGCGTGATACCGACGGGCACCAGCGGACCGCCGGCCAGTTTGATCGCAACCGTCGCGCCCCGGGCCAGCACTCTTTCGTCACTGAGAGATGACCCGCTCAAACCCGACACGAAGCCGCCGAACGCGATCCGCCGAAAGCCCGCGACGCCTGACACCGAAAGCCCAGTCCCGTCACCGGCGGCCGGGTTAGCGAATCCCACCATCGACGCCAGAGTAAATCCCCTGGCAAAGCCAGAATTCAGAACTGGGATTCCCGGGGCCTGGGCGACCGCCGGGAGCGACCCATAAAGGAGCCCGGTCGCGACGAGAGTAGCTTGGATCGTAACCGATAGCGGCCTCATCGGAGGAACGCGAAGGTGATGCCGATTCCGTTATAGTCGCCCAACGCCCCGCTGACCCGGATGTCGAACCTCTTATTGAAGGACACATCGACGCCAAGACCGAGGCCGAAGAGCAAACCGCTGTTGATCCCGTCGCCGAACGTCGGCCCGAGGACGGGATGCAGATACGGGGTGAACTCGACCTTGGAGTCCTCGAGTTCGACTCGCCGGCCTAACGAGATCCCAACGGGGATGAAAGCCGCCGAAGCTCCGGAGCCGAACTGGCCCCCGACGCCGACGGTCAGGGCCCCGTCCAGGGGAAAGTCCACGGTGTGGTCGATGACGCGGGTCCGAAAGTCGACCCCGGCAAGGAACTGGGTGCCTCCGGGGCTGTTGTCGGCAAATCCGCCCCGAAAGCCGATGTCGTACTTCCGCTCGCCAAACCGATAGAAGCCCTCGACGGTGACGCCTGATCCTGGATCCGAGACCGAGGCCCCGAACTCGACCCGTCGAAACGCCCGATAGGGCGCCAGAAACACCGGCGTCCGGGTCGACTGGGCGATGAGCTCGGTGGTTAGGGATCCAACAAGACCTACGATGGCGAGGGCCTTAGGCAACACGGGGGAGTCTCCTTCGAGTCGAGGCGCCGGGGCCGATCAGGCCGCCGACACCACATATTCGGCAACAACGCGAACCCGGTTAGAGACGACTTGCAGGAAGCCGCCCTGCACAGTGAAACGGTGTTCTTGGCTTCCGTGTTTCACCGTGAGCACGCCCTTGCCCAGCAACGTCATAAACGGGGCATGGTTGGCCAAGATACCGACCTGGCCGTCGTAGCCGGGCGCGACGACCGTATCGGCTTCCCCACTGAACATCGACGACTCGGGCCCGATCACGGTGACTTGCATCACGAAACGGCCAGCTTCTTGGCCTTCTCCACGGCCTCGTCAATGCCCCCAACCATGTAGAAAGCCTGTTCGGGCAGGTGGTCGAATTCGCCGGCCAGGACCCGCTCGAAGCTCTCGACCGTTTCCGAAAGCTTGACGTACTTGCCCGGGAAGCCGGTAAACTGCTCGGCGACGAAAAACGGCTGGGACAAGAACCGTTGGACCCGGCGGGCTCGCGACACCACCAGCTTGTCGTCTTCTGAAAGCTCATCCATGCCGAGAATGGCGATGATGTCCTGGAGGGCCTTGTAGCGCTGGAGGGTCCGCTGCACCCCGATCGCGACGTTGTAGTGTCGTTCGCCGACGTACTGGGCGTCGAGGATCCGGCTCGATGAGTCGAGTGGATCGACGGCCGGATAGATCCCGAGCTCCGAGATGGCCCGGTTGAGCACCACCGTCGCGTCCAAATGGGCAAAGGCGGCCGCGGGGGCCGGGTCGGTCAAGTCGTCGGCCGGCACGTAAATCGCCTGCACCGAGGTGATCGATCCGTCCTTCGTCGAGGTAATCCGTTCCTGGAGATCGCCCATCTCAGTCGCCAGTGTCGGCTGGTACCCCACCGCGCTCGGCATCCGGCCCAACAACGCCGACACTTCGGAGCCGGCCTGGGTAAACCGGAAGATGTTGTCGACGAACAACAGCACGTCCTGCTTTTCCACGTCCCGGAAGTACTCAGCCACCGTGAGCCCGGTCAGACCGACCCGAAGCCGAGCGCCGGGCGGCTCATTCATCTGCCCGTAGATCAAGGCGACTTTGTCCAGGATGTTCGCTTCTTTGAACTCGAGGTAGAGGTCGTTGCCTTCACGGGTCCGCTCGCCGACCCCGCAAAACACCGATTTACCACCATGGGCCGACGCGACGTTGTTGATCAACTCCTGGATGACCACCGTCTTGCCGACGCCGGCGCCGCCGAACAGACCGATCTTGCCGCCCTTCACGAACGGGGCGATCAGATCGATGACCTTGATACCGGTCTCGAAGATTTCGGTCTTGGGCTCGAGGTCGACGAACTTAGGCGTCGGCCGGTGAATCGGCCACCGCTTCGCATCAGCCGGAATTGGCGCCCCGCCGTCAATCGCTTCCCCAAGCACATTGAGAATTCGACCCAACGGGACCGTCCCGACCGGCACGGTAATCGTGCCACCCGTGTCGATGACGTCCATCCCCCTGGTCACGCCATCGGTCGAGCTCATCGCGACGGCTCGAACCATGTTCTGCCCGATGTGCTGCTGGACTTCAACCACCAATTTGATCGGGATCACAGCCTTCGCGTCCTCGATCAGCAAGGCGTTGTAGATCTCCGGCAAGTGCCCGGGCGCGAACTCGATGTCGAGTACCGGTCCGATCACTTGAACGATGGTGCCGATGTTCTTTTCCGTCGCGGTCGCAGTCATGGTGTCTCCCCTAGCCCTCTAATGCCGCCGCACCACCCACGATCTCAGAGATCTCCTGGGTAATTTGCGCTTGCCGGCCCTTGTTATATGCCGTCCGAAGTGACGTGAGAATTTCGCCCGCATTGTCGGTCGCGTTCTTCATGGCCGTTCGCCGGGCCCCGTGTTCGCCGGCCGCCGTCTCCACCAGGCCGCGATACACCGCGTTGCGGACGTAAAGCGGCAGCAGGTTTTCGAGAATCGCATCGGCGCCGGGCTTGAGGATGTAATCCGGCCGGACCTTGCTGCCCTTCGGCGGCGTGGCCACCGGAAGAATCCGAACCGACGTTGCCGGCGTGGAAATGGCGCTGTTGAACTTGGCATGGACCAGATCGACGCTGGCGAGCTGCCCGGCGCTGTAGTCGGCCATCAGGGACTCGACGATGCTCGCCGCGTGCTCCGCCGTCGGCTTATCTCCCACGTCTTGCCGGTCGGCCGCCAGCTTCTTGCCGATGTACTTAAGGAACCCGGCGCCCTTCTTCCCGACGCAATGGAACTCAACCGTACAACCGGCTCCCTCCAACTCCTCAGCCAGCCGGCGAGCTTCCTTGATCAGATTGCTGTTGAACGCGCCGCAGAGACCCCGATTGGACGTCACCAGAACGATGGCCGCGCGGGTCGGGCCGCCCTTGGCCGGAACGGCGGGCCTCCGGAGCAAGGGAAACCGCTCCATCAACTCGGGGGTGACCAAGTCGGCAATCGTCTCCCGCAAAGCCTCGGCATAGGGGCGAGCGGCCACGACCCGGTCCTGGGCCCGCTTGAGCTTCGAGGTCGCAACCAACTCTTGCGTCCGAGTAATCCGGCGGGTGTTTTGGACCGAACGAATCCGGCCTCGTAGTTGGCGGCTTTGGTTCGCCATGACGGATTACTCGGCCTTGAACAATGCTTTGAAGGATTTGATCGCGGCTTCCAGCTTGGCCTTGAGGTCGTCATCCAACGTCTTCTTGGTCTTGATCCCCTCGTAGATGGCCCCGTGTTGTGCCTCGAGGTAGCTGAGGAAATCCCGCTCCCACTGGCGGATCGACTTGACTTCGACCTCATCGAGATGGCCGTTGGTCGCCGCGTAGATGATCGCGACTTGTTTCTCGACGGAGAGCGGACGGTACTGCGGCTGCTTGAAGACCTCGACCAGCCGAACCCCTCGCGCGAGCTGGCGCTGGGTCGCCGCGTCGAGTTCGGAGCCGAACTGGGCAAAGGCCTCGAGCTCGCGAAACTGGGCCAAGGCCAGCCGAAGCGGACCCGCCACTTGCTTCATGGCCTTGACCTGGGCGTTGCCCCCGACCCGGCTCACTGAGATACCGGCGTCGACCGCGGGTCGGACGTTCGAGTAGAACAAATCGGTGGTCAAGAAGATCTGGCCGTCGGTGATCGAGATCACGTTGGTCGGAATGTAGGCCGAGACGTCACCGGCTTGGGTTTCGATAATGGGCAATGCGGTGAGCGAGCCGCCCGGCTTTTTGATCCGGGGGTCGAGCTTCACCACGTTCGGATCCTCAGAGAGCTTCGCGGCGCGTTCGAGCAAACGGCTGTGACAGTAGAAGATGTCGCCCGGATAGGCCTCCCGGCCCGGCGGGCGCCGGAGAATCAGGGATAGCTGCCGGTAAGCCGCCGCCTGCTTGGAAAGATCGTCGTACACGCACAAGGTCGGCTTGCCTTCTTCATACATGAAGAACTCAGCGATGGCACAACCGGAGTACGGGGCGATGTATTGGAGCGGCGCCGGGTCGGAGGCCGAGGCCACCACCACGACGGTGTAGTCCATGGCGCCGGCTTCCTTGAGCCGCTCGACTACCGTCGCGACGGTCGACCGCTTCTGGCCGATCGCGACATACACACAGATGACGCCCTGGCCCTTTTGATTGATGATGGTGTCGACGGCAATCGCCGTCTTCCCGGTGCCGCGGTCGCCGATGATCAGCTCGCGCTGGCCCCGCCCGATCGGGATCATGCTGTCGATCGCCTTGATCCCCGTCTGCATCGGTTCTTTCACGGGCTGGCGAACGATGATGCCAGGGGCAATCATTTCGACCGGCCGCCGCGCGGTGGTGTTGATCGCGCCGCGACCATCGACCGGTTGACCGAGCGCATCGACGACCCGGCCGAGCATCGCCGGCCCGGAGGGAACTTCGAGGAGGCGTCCGGTGCACCGGACCTCGTCGCCCTCCTTGAGCTTCAAGTAGTCGCCCAAGATGACCGCGCCGACGTTGTCCTGCTCCAAGTTGAGCACCAAGCCTGCAACCGTTTCACCGGTTTCGGTCGAAGTGAACTCGAGCATTTCGCCGGCCACTGCGGCACGAAGGCCGTAGACCCGGGCCACCCCGTCTCGCACTTCGAGGGTCGTGCCGACTTCGGCACTGTCCACCGCGCCTAAATCGGCCGCGGCGATCTCTTTGAGAAGGATGTCTTTAATCTCGCCCGGACGGAGAGTTGAATCAGTCGCCATGAGTTATTCAGATCGTTGAGTGATCAGCGGTTGCCCTAGCTTGTGAAAAATATCACAATCAATAACCCGAGGCAAGCAGCGGCCTTAGGGCCCTCATGGTCGCCGACTTCGGCTGCCCTGGGCCTGAAACCGCCTGAGCAACTCTGCCTGGCTCGCCCTGACCAGCCCCTCAATCGGGAGCCGAACAACCCGGCTCACCACGGTCCGGAGGTGACTGACACTCGCAAAGCCGTACCATCGGGCAGCCGCTTTCGGGGTATACCCCGGATTGGCGAGGCAGTCCCTGACCGCCAGGATTTGCAGCAGGCCTGTCAGCCTTTTTAGGTTCGGAGCGCCACCGGCGCCAAACTGCCGAGACAGATGCTCCCGACTGACCCGAAGCCGACGCGCCAGGGTCGCGGCCGACGGCGGCGGCCCGGAGGTCGAGGCCAAGAGATCGAATGCCCGGCGTTGCAGCGGCTCGGAGAGTCGGAGGGCCGCTGGTATCGTTGCCAACGCCTCGCGCCGCGCAGCCGCCGAGCCGCTCCGAGCGACCAACTCGCCGATCATCGGATCGTCGATCCCCTCGACCACCACGGCCCGAACCCCAAGCCCCTCGAGGTCGAGCATGGCTTGCCCGTGGTCCGACCGCACCACGCCGTAAAGAATGACGGGAACCCCGGGGAATCTCTTCCGCAGGTCGGCGACGTCAATCGCGAGGCACGCCCGAACTCCCAGCACCACCGAGTCGACCAGACCGGATTCGATGACCCGACTCAGGGCGGCCCCGGTTCGACAGCCCCGAACCAGCCCCACCCCGTTCGGGATCGTCCGTCGAAGCGAAGCAAGGGCGCTCGGGCTATCGAGAAGCGCCGCCACGACCGCGGCCATTGGTTAGCCGGGCACCGGTCGGGCACCGAGCACCAACCGCTCGGTCAGGTCGCCCGCGCGACGGAGCACCCCTCGGGCGTTCTCATACCCAAGCTGCTCGAGTGCTTGATCGAGGGCGACCCAGGTGCATTCCGTGATGCCTTCGTCCGTCTGGGGTACCGGCTCCCCGGTCGCGGACTCCAGCAAGAAGAAGTGACAGAATTTGTGGATCAGCTTGCCGTGGAGTCGGAAATACCAATCGATCGTCTCGAGCGGCGCGTGGAGTTTGAGTTCGACGAGGCCGGTTTCCTCGGTCGTTTCTCGCACGGCGGCTTCGGCCGGCGACTCGGATTTCTCCAAATGGCCCTTCGGGAAGCCCCAGTGGCCGTAGCTGTCCCGGATCAAGAGGAAACGGTGCGTCGCCGGCTCCGGAAAACGCCGAAAGACGATCCCGCCCGCGCTTACTTCGCGCTTGGCGCGGCGCTGCCTCCCGCCCCCGGTCCGACGCTCCTTCGCCACTGGTCCAATCCCCTAGCAGGCTGATGAAAAACTGGGGTGAGCGCGAGGATTGGCCATGGTCATGGGCGTTGGGGTACGTGGGGAAGGCGGCGATCATCCCGCGCCGCGG
>JAYVJS010000575.1:0-3230 GCA_043769075.1 Gemmatimonadota bacterium
CGTCGGGGTCGGGCAAACGGAGCTAGCCGTTGGCCGAATGGCGGATTCAACCATCCTAGTGCTGGTCCCTGAGTCGGGTGACGGAATCCAGGCCCTCAAATCCGGGGTCATGGAAATCGCTGATCTGTTCGTGGTCAACAAGGCGGACCGCCCCGGGGCCGAGAAATTGCAGTCCGAAATCGAGGTCAGCCTCGCCATTCGCAAGGGGAACGCCCTCCGGCGGATCAAGGGGCATCACGGGGCTTCCTTGGCCCAAGTCGGGATCCCGCCCGCGGGCTCGGAGCCTCGCGGGGATGGGGTCTGGGAGCCGCCGGTCCTGCTTGCTGCGGCCGCCAATGCCGAGGGCATTGAGGCGATCGTTGCCGGAGTCGCTGCCCATCGAGCGTCAATCGAGGCCACCGGGGAACTCGCTCTGCGGCGACGACGCCGGCTGGCGCTCCGGGCCCGCGAGGTCGTCGACCGGGCGATTCTGCGTTGGGTGTGGGATGAAGCCAAAACCGATTCGCTGATCGCCGGTCGGGTCGACGAGATGTTCGAAGGTCGGATGAGTCCATACGATGTGGCCGCCGAGGTGGTGGCCGGTCTCAAGGAAGGGGCACTCTCATGAGTCAGCGCGGGGAATCCAAAGCGGGGTTGGCCAGTCGGATCGCCGAGCGGGAAGCGGAGCTGGTCGCCTTGAAGCGCGAATTGGCGGCCTGGAGAGCCGAATTTGGCCGCCTCCCCCTTCGCCGCGATGGGAACTTCACCTCGATTTCAGGGCGGTCGGTCGAACCCGTCTACACTCCGGTCGACCTGGTTGATTCCCTTGGTGGAGACGGGATGTTGCCGGGAGGCTTCCCGTACACCCGGGGGATTCACCCGACCATGTATCGGGGCCGGCTCTGGACGATGCGCCAATTCGCTGGGTTCGGGACGGCGGCGGATACCAACCAGCGGTACAAGTTCTTGCTTGAGCGGGGGCAAACCGGTCTGTCGGTGGCGTTCGATTTTCCAACCCTGATGGGATACGACTCCGATCATCCCCGGTCGGAAGGCGAGGTTGGAAAGTGCGGCGTGGCGATCTCAAGCCTGGCCGACATGGAGACGCTGTTCGAAGGGATTCCGCTGGATCAGGTCTCGACCTCGATGACGATCAACGGGCCGGCGGCCATCCTTTGGTGCTTCTACATCGCGGCCGCGGAGAAGCAGGGGGTCGACATCGCCAGTCTCCAGGGAACCGTGCAGAACGACATGCTGAAGGAGTATCAGGCTCAGCATGCCTGGATTTATCCAGTCGAACGGGCGATGAAGGTCATCGTCGACATGTTTGAGTGGGGGGCTCGCTCGACACCAAAGTGGAATACGATCTCGATTTCCGGATACCATATCCGCGAGGCCGGCGCCACCGCCGCCCAGGAGTTGGCCTTCACGCTCGCGAACGGATTTTCCTACGTCGAACACGGCCTGGCCCGGGGTCTCCCCGTCGACAGCTTCGCGCCTCGGCTCTCATTCTTCTGGGACGTGCACAACGACTTCTTTGAGGAGATCGCGAAGCTGCGAGCGGCGCGCCGGATCTGGGCCCGCCGCCTCCGCGGAAAGTACGGGGCCATGGACGAGCGAAGTTGGAAGATGCGGTTCCACTGCCAGACGGCCGGCGTCAGTTTGACGGCGCAACAGCCCCTCAACAACGTGGCCCGGGTCGCCTACCAAGCCCTCGCCGCCGTGTTGGGCGGGACCCAGTCGCTCCATACGAACGCCCTGGACGAGACGCTGGCGCTTCCGACCGAAGAGTCGGTCCGGGTGGCGCTCCGGACCCAGCAGATCCTTGCCTACGAGACCGGAGCCGGGAACGTCGCCGATCCCTTGGGGGGCTCCTACTACGTCGAGGCGCTGACCGACACGATGGAGCGGGAGGCGGAGGGCCTTTTTGCTGAAATCGACGCCCACGGAGGTGTCGTCAAGGCGATCGAAAAGGGATGGTTCCAGCGCCAGATCGCGGCGTCGGCAGCCCGGTTTCAGGATGAAGTCGATGCCGGGACCCGGGTGGTCGTCGGTGTGAACGCCTTCGTCGAGCAGGGCTCCGATCGAGCTATGGAGACCCTCCGGGTCGGCGAAGAAGCCGACCGAACCCAACGGGAGCGATTGGCCAAGCTCCGGGCCGAGCGGGACGGCGGCCGGGTCGATCGGGCTCTCGCTGAACTGACGCGGGCGGCCGAGGAAGATCGGAACGTCATTCCCGCGATGCTTGATTGTGCCCGGTCTTATTGTACCCTCTTTGAGATTCGCCATGCCCTCGAACGAGTGTATGGCGCCTACAAGGAACCGGTGTTCTTTTGACCATGCCTAACGCAAAGCCGTTGCCCCGTCCGATCCGGGTTTTGGTCGCCAAGCCGGGCCTCGACGGCCACGATCGGGGGGCCAAAGTGGTGGCCGCGGCCCTTCGGGACGCCGGGATGGAAGTGATCTATACCGGGCTTCATCAAACACCGGAGATGATCGCCACCGCCGCGGTCCAGGAAGACGCCGATGTCGTCGGCCTCTCGATCCTCTCCGGCGCCCACATGACGCTGTTCCCCCGGGTCCGGAAGCTGCTCGACGACCAGGGGCGACAGGACATGCTCCTGACCGGCGGCGGGATTATTCCCGCGGAGGATATTGAGAGCCTTGGTCGGCTTGGGGTCGGGCGGCTGTTCGGCCCTGGCACCCCCCTCTCCGAACTGGTCGACTACATCAACACCTGGGCAGCCGACCATTTGGAATAGCTGTCATGAAGGAGCCCGATGGTGAGGATCAAATTGCGGCCTCGTGGACTCGAGTGGTGATCGCCATTCGACGAATCGGTGCCCTGGTCGGCCTAGTCTGGCTGGTGGCCGCTTGCGGCCCGCCCACCCTCCTGCTCACGCCGCCTCCGATCGGTGCGGAGGCCATTTCACTATTGGGAGACACGCTGTGGTCCGTCAGCCTGACGGCGGCTGAGGGGCAGGCCCGCGTGGTCCAGTTGGCCGATGCCAAGCGGCGTGCGGGGGCTCGCCGGGATGATCTCAACACCCAGTTGTTGTTGGGCCGCCGGACCGCGGCGATGGGTCGCCTTCGGGAGGCGGTGGCCCTGTACACGAAGGCCATCGAATCAGTGCCGACCGACAGTCGGCTCTATCGGCGGCGGGGGGAGCTCCTGCTGCTCCTTCGAGAACCGGACCTCGCCGCACGAGACCTTACCAGAGCGGTCAAGTTGGCCGGCTTGGATTCAACCG
>JAYVJS010000576.1:0-7063 GCA_043769075.1 Gemmatimonadota bacterium
CATCGTCCTATTGTCGATCGTCGTCTCGTTTCTGCCGGCGGTCTTCTTGGCCCGGCGAGCCGGGACGAGCACCTCGGAGTTCTTTACATCGGGACGGGCCGCTCCATGGTGGCTGATCGGGGTGTCCATGGTGGCCACCACTTTCAGCACCGACACCCCGAACCTCGTCACCAATCTGGTCCGAGAAAAAGGGGTGGCCAACAACTGGGCTTGGTGGTCGTTCCTCCTGACGGGGATGATGACGGTCTTCTTCTATGCCAGGCTGTGGCGCAGGTCGGGAATGCTGACCGATCTCGAGTTCTACGAAATCCGCTACGCCGGCCAAGCCGCCACCATGGTCCGGGGCTTCCGGGCCGTGTACCTGGGCCTATTCTTCAATTGCGTCATCATGGCCTCCGTCAACCTCGCCGCCGTCAAGATTGCCAACGTGATGCTCGGCTGGCCGATGGGAAAGACGCTCCTGATCTGCGCGGTGCTGAACGTGGCCTTTGCCGCGACGTCCGGCCTCTGGGGGGTCATGGTCACCGACATGATTCAGTTTGGGGTCGCCATGACGGGTGCGATTGCGGCGGCCTATTTTTCCCTCCAACAACCCGAGGTCGGCGGACTGGCCGGACTCATCTCGAAGCTCGATCCGGCCACCATCGCGTTCCTCCCCGATTTTGGTGACTGGGGCATGACGCTCTCGGTCCTGGTCGTTCCCCTCACCGTGCAATGGTGGTCGGTGTGGTATCCAGGATCGGAACCCGGCGGAGGCAGCTACATCGCCCAACGGATCCTCGCGGCCAAGAGCGAACGGGATGCGTTGACCGGGACCCTCTTCTTCAACGTCGCCCACTACGCGGTGCGGTCTTGGCCGTGGATCATCGTGGCCCTCTGTTCGCTCTTGGTGTTTCCGACTCTCGGTGATATTGCCCGAACCTTCCCCTACGTCGATCCCAAGCTCATCGGCCACGATATGGCCTATCCGGCCATGCTCAAGTTCCTCCCGGCCGGTTTTATGGGGCTGATGGTCGCCGGAATGTTGGCGGCCTACGTCTCGACCATGTCGACCCAACTCAATTGGGGCACCTCGTATCTCGTCAACGATTTCTATCGCCGGTTTCTCAAACCGGGCCGGACCGAACGGCACTACGTCGCGGTGGCCCGGATCACCACCGCGCTGTTGATGGCCGCCGCGGCCGGCGTCACCCTGGTGCTCGACTCCGCCCGAGCCAGTTTCGAACTGATGATGTCGGTCGGCGCCGGTACCGGTCTGATTTATCTGCTCCGCTGGTTCTGGTGGCGAATCAACGCCTGGAGCGAAATCGCGGCGATGCTGAGCTCCTTTGTGGTGGCCCTCGGATTTTTCATCGGGGCAAAGCTCGGATACCCGGTCGCCTCGCACATCTCACTGTTGGCTACCGTTGGAATCACCACCGTCGTGTGGGTGGCAGCCACCTATCTGACCGCGCCGACCGATCCGGCCGTGCTCGACCGATTCTATCGGCTCACCCGGCCGGCGGGCCCGGGATGGGATCTGGTCCGAGCCCGGACCGGCTTGCCGCCTTCGCCCGATAGCCTGGCCCACTCCATTCTCGGCTGGGTTCTTGGCTGCGTCGTCGTGTACGCGGCGCTCTTTGGGATGGGCAGCTTCCTGTATGGGCACAACGGACCGGCTCTGATGTGGCTGGTCGTATTGGTGGTCAGCGGCGGCGGATTGATCCGGCTCCTCCCGAAGCTGTGGGGCAGCAACACCGAGTGAGGGCCACCAAGGCCGTCATCCTCGCCCGGGGACTCGGCACTCGGATGCGCCGCATGGCCCCGGGCCTGGTCCTGACGGCCGACCAGCAGGCGATGGCCGATCGCGGGATCAAGGCCCTGGTATCGGTCGGTCGTCCGTTGCTCGACTATGCCCTCGCCGACCTCGCCGATGCCGGGATCGAGCAGGTCTGCCTGGTCGTCGGCCCCGAACACGAGGCTGTCACCAATCGGTATCGCGATACCATCGTCCCGACCCGGCTCCGGATTACCAGCGCCATCCAACTGGAGCCCAAAGGCACCGCCGACGCCGTCCTCGCCGCCGCCGCGTTTGCGGCCGACGACGATTTCTTGATGGTCAACTCCGACAACATCTACCCAGTCGCCGCTCTGGCCGCCCTGGCATCGCTCAACACTCCAGGCCTGATCGGCTTCGACCGCGAAGCCTTGGTGACCGAAAGCAACATTCCCGAATCTCGAATCGCCCAATTCGCCCTGATTCAAACCACCCCCGACTCGTTCCTGGCAGAGATCACCGAAAAACCCGCCGACCGCCGAGCGCCGAACGCCGAGTGCCGAGTCTCCATGAATTGCTGGAGGTTCGGTCCGAAAATCTTCGATGCCTGCCGGCTCGTGACGCCGTCGCCGCGGGGAGAGTTGGAGCTTCAGGACGCCGTGACCATCGCTATGACTCGGTTTGGCGAGCGATTTCGGGTGGTGCCGTTCTCAGGCGGTGTGCTCGATCTCTCCAGTCGGGCCGACATCGAGGCGGTGACCGCTCGGCTCCACGGGCGCGAAGTGGTTCTCTAAATGAACGAGCGGGCGGCACTACTCGAGATCGGGTTCACGGACGCCGAGGTATCCAGGCGTCTTGCCGCCTTTGCGCTGGTTCGGTCAGCCGACATCGATGCCCGGGCCTGGTACCATGTGCCGGGCCGGATCGAAGTGCTCGGTAAGCACACCGACTACGCCGGCGGTCGAAGCCTGGTCTGCGCCACCGAGCAAGGGATCGCGGCAGGCGCTGCCTCTCGCGCTGATGGGGTCGTCCGGATTATCGATGCCGTCTCTCGGGAGGTCCGGGAGTTCCCGGTCGATCCCGGGCTGATCGCTCCCCGGGGCGATTGGGCCAACTACCCGATCACCGTCGTCTCCCGGTTGGCCCGCGACTTCGGCCCGGCGGTCGGTGGGCTCGACCTTGGGTTTGCCAGCGATATCCCGATCGCGGCCGGCATCAGTAGTTCGACGGCCCTCGTCGTTGCGGTCGCCCGGGCCGCCATTGACCTGTCTGCTCTCGACCGGACCGAAGCCTACCGGAACAATATCCGCTCGTTGGAGGACTTGGCCGCCTACCTGGGCGCCGTCGAGAACGGCCGGCCGTTTCGAACATTCGGCGCAACCGGCGGCGTCGGGACGTTAGGCGGGAATCAAGATCACACCGCGATTCTCTGTTCTACGACCGACGCGTTGACCCAAGTTCGCTTCGATCCGGTGGCCATCGAGTGCCGCGCGGCCTGGCCGGCGGACTTCTGCTTCGTCATCGCCTCCAGCGGCGTGGTGGCCGAGAAGGCTGGCCCCGCCATGGAGCATTACAACAACCTGGCTCGGCTGACCGAACGACTCCGAAGCCTCGTCGTGGGCTCCGGTTCCACTTCGACCCTGGGGCGGGCTATTATCGACGGGCCGGAAATCCAGCTCCCTCCCGCCGGCGATCAGGACAGGGCCGATCAGGCTCGTTTGGCCCGGCGGCTGACCCAGCTCACGGCCGAGTGCCGGGTCCTTATTCCGGGGGTCGTGGATGCGTTAGGTAAACGGGACTTCGATCGGCTCGGCCACCTGGTGGCGGCATCCCAGCATGGGGCGGAGCTGGGACTCGAGAATCAGATTCCGGAAACCATCGCTTTGGTCGAAGAGGCCCGCCGTTGTGGGGCCGTGGCCGCGTCGGCGTTTGGAGCTGGATTCGGCGGGAGTGTCTGGGCGATGGTGGCGGTCGACGGGGCCGAGCGATTGATCGAGCGGTGGGGGCGGGAATACCGGAGCCGGTTTCCCGAGCGGTCCGAGGCCCGGTTTATGACGACTAGACCAGCCCCCGCGGCAAGCCGGCTGGCGGGGGATGGCCTGGGCTTGAGCTAGCGGCGGAGCTTCCGGAGCAGCCGGAGAATTTCGAGATAGAGCCAGACCAACGTCACGGTGACCCCAGTCGCAAACGCCCATTCATACTCCCGTGGAGCCCGGCCCGCGACCCCGTCGTCAATCGCCCGGAAGTCGAGCAACAGGTTCACCGCGGCAAGACCCGTCACGAAGAGACTGAACCCGATGCCGATCGGGCCACTCTCAACCAGGAAGGGAATCGTGTACCCCCCAAAGAGCCGCAGGCCGAGCGAAATCAGGTAGAAGACGAAAATACCGCCGGTCAGCCCGACGACGATCGCTTTGAATCGGTCGGTGACCTTGATGACGCCGGTCCGGTAGGCGCCCAGCATCACGACGAACGTGCCGCTGGTGAGTCCCACGGCCAGCATCGGGAGCCCTTTGTACTGTGCGTTGGTGGCCGCCGAGATCAATCCAAGGGCCGCCCCTTGGCACACGGCATAAAGCGGCCCAGCCCAACTTGCCGTCAGAGGCCGAAACGCAACCAGGAGGCTTAAACCCAACCCAATGAGCACCGATCCGATCATGGTTGGAAACAGCAACGCGGGCGGAAACCGACCGCTGCCGAGTGACCACCACGCCACGCCGCCGGTCAGTACAACCAATCCGAGCAGCACCGCCGTCTTTTGCACCGTGCCCGCCACGGTCATGGGGACAGTGGACGTTACCGCTCCGGCGGCGGTCTCGATCCGGCGGAGGACCGGGTTGCTGGTTGTCGTTGTGTTTGCCATCGTGTCTCCCTGGGTGAAGGACCGCCGAACTGGGCCTAAGCCCGATGCAAATTTAACGCCTGGCCTGTTCGAACGCGTAGGCCAGCTGAAGAACCCCGAAATCGTCCCGGTGCCGCCCAACGATTTGGAGCCCGATCGGAAGGCCGCCGGCCCCGAAGCCCGCTGGGACCGAAATCGCCGGGCATCCGGTGGCCGAGATCCAATAACAGGACTTCATCCAGTCGATGTAGGTCGTCATCGCCACCCCGTCGATGGCCCGGGGGTACTCCACTTCCAGATCGAACGGCATGACCTGAGTGACCGGCAACACCAGAAATTCGTATCGTTCGAAAAATCGCCGGATCCGGTGAAACAGGGCCGTCCGCTGGAGCTCGGCTTTGCCGACATCCAGTCCGGAAAGGGCCCGTCCCTGCTCGATGTTCCAAACGATGGTGCCTTTGAGGCTCCCCCGGTGGCGGGCCCAGATCTCTTCGTGCGTGGTCGCGAAGTGCCAGGCCCGGAGCGTCTTGAAAATGAAGTCGGCGTCGTCGACATTCGGCTCGGCGTCTTCCACCACACAGCCGAGCGCATCAAAGCGGGGCCGGTGGGCCTCGAGATGTTCGGGGATTTGCGGATCGTAGGGCAAGCCGCCGAATCGAGGGGCCCACGCCACCCGGACGCCCCGGAAGTCTCGGCCTAACGCCGCGGCGAATCGGCCCCCGGGTTCCTCGATCGCGATTGGCGACCGGGCATCCGGTCCGGCCACCGCCGCCAACATCAGGGCCGCGTCCCCGACTGTGCGCGCCATCGGGCCCGAGACCGCCAAACCGACACCCGCGAGCCGGTCCGGCCAATTCGGCACCCGCCCGGGCGAGGGTCTGAGCCCCACCACATTGCAAAACGCCGCCGGGTTTCGAAGCGAGCCGCCCATGTCGCTGCCATCGGCGATCGGTACCATCCCGGCGGCCAGGGCCACCGCGGCCCCACCGCTCGACCCGCCACACGTCTTGGTCGGGTCGAATGGGTTCCGAGTCGGCCCGAACACCGGGTTGAAGGTATGGGAGCCGGCACCCCACTCCGGCGTGTTGGTCTTTCCGACCGTGATCGCGCCCGCCGCCTTCAACCGCTCGACGATCAGCGCATCCTCGGTCGGGACATGGTTGACAAACAGCGGGGATCCGTAGGTGGTCCGGATGCCCTTGGTTTCGAAGAGGTCCTTGTGCGCCACCGGCAGGCCGTGCAACAGGCCCAGGGGCTCGCCACGGGCCTGGCGCTCATCGGCGACTAGAGCCGCCGCCATCGCCGGCTCGGCCACCAGGGTGACGATCGCGTTGAGGCTCGGGTTAACCTGGGCAACCTGGTCGAGATGGGCGGCCATGACCTGCCGGGCCGAGACCTCGCCCCGATGGAGCCGATCTCTGATCTCGATCGCGCTCCATGCGCAAAGGTCGTTACTCATCGATCGAGGTAGTCCTGGTAGCTGAGTTGAGAAAGCGCGCGGCCGAGGGTGAGGTCCTTCTCGGTCGGTTGGCCGTTGCTCGACGTGATTCGCCCGGCGCGGTGGTCGTAGACCAGCGATCCGTTCGGCGTCACCATCCCGAAGCCGGTTTCGAATCCGTAGTAGGCAAACGGGGCTGTCGTTAGGTCGAGGAGCGAAGTGCTGTACCGATAGGGTTGCTTGGGCGTCAGCCCGGCCGTCGCGAGCAACGTCGGGGGAATGTCCGTTTGCGATCCGATCCGGTCGGACACCGAATCCGTGACGGTCAACGCTCCACCCAGCCACAACATCGGAATTCGGAACATGGCCTGGGCGTCGCGGGGCGGCGCCGCATCGTCAAGCGGCACCACCCGGCGTCCGTGGTCGGCCACGATCACGACCAGCGTCTTGGCCCACCAGGGCTTGGTCCGAGCCTGGTCGATGAACCGGCCGATGACCTGATCGGTGTAGGCCAGGGAATTGAAGTACTGGCTCTGCCAGTCGGTGCCCGGAATTCGAATGGCATCGGGCGTCTCGAACGGCTCGTGGCTCGAGAGGGTGAGCCAGACCGAGAAGAACGGAGTCGTTTCTCGATCCAGGTCGCCCAAGACCCGGTCGGCCACCACGCCGTCATGGGCGCCCCATTTCGAGTTCCAACTCTCGGGCGGAAATCCGTCCTTGCCCGTCACCCGCTGGTACCGGGCATTGGCCAAATACGCCTTGAGCGAGGCGAATTCGAGCTCGCCGCCATAGTAGAACGACGAGCGATACCCGGCGGCTTCGAAATCCGCATTGAGGAACGGCAACGCCCTGGTCTTGCTCGGCACCTTCAAGATCGAGCCCTGAGGCAGGCCGGGGAAGCCGCTCAACACGGACGCGATGCCCTTGTCGGTCCGGTCGCCGGCCGCGTAGAACTGCCGGAACAGGAGACCCTGCCGGCTCAGGCTGTCCATCCGAGGGGTGACGCCCGGCCGGCCGCCTAACGATC
>JAYVJS010000577.1:0-7660 GCA_043769075.1 Gemmatimonadota bacterium
CGTCGGGGGCCTACTACTGGTGGCCCAAGATGTTCGGCCGGCTGCTCGACGAGGGCCTCGGCAAGGTCCACTTCTGGCTGATGTTCATCGGCATGAATGTCACCTTCTTCCCGATGCATATCCTGGGCTTGAACGGAATGCCGCGCCGGGTGTACACCTACCCCGAAGGCCTCAACTTCGAGTTCTGGAACCAAATCGAGACGGTCGGTGCCTTTTTGATCGCGGCCGGGTTCTTGGTCTTCATCGTGAACATCATCAAGACCTGGATGGGACCGGCCGACGCACCGGCTGATCCGTGGCACGGGGCCACGCTCGAGTGGTCGATTCCGTCGCCGCCCCAGGAGTTCAATTTCCCGAAACTGCCGGTGGTCGGTAGCTCGATGCCGCAGTGGGACGCCCGCCGGGCCGCCGGCGGCCATTTGCCCGAGCCGGCACTGGTCAGCGGTGCCGATATCCCAATGCCGAACCCATCGTACTGGCCGTTATTGGCCGCCGTTGGCGTCAACCTCGTGCTGGGCAGCTTGCTGTTCGTCCGGATCTGGCCGTATTGGTGGCAGTTGATGATCGCCAGCACCCTGTTCCTGTTCTTTACCGTGTTCAAGTGGGCTTTCGAGCCGACCGGGCATTAACTAGGAAAACGGAGACTAGAAATCGTGGCCCAAGCCGCAACCGCCCACGCCCCAGGCGAGATCGACGAACACCACTGGACTTCGACCGGGCTCAACACCCGGAAGATCGCGATCTGGGGTTTCATTGGCTCGGAGTGTCTGTTCTTTGCCTCGCTGATCTCGACCTATCTCGTTTATCGCGGCAAGAGCCTGGTCGGGCCGCTGCCGCACGAAGAGTCGCAGTGCATGTTGCATGGAAAAATGCAGACCTGCGAGCAGATTTTCTCGATCCCGCTGGTAACGTTCGGGACCGCTGTGTTGCTCTTCAGTTCGCTGTTCGTCGTGCTGGCGCTCAGCGGTGCCCAGACCGGCAATCGGAAGAAGATGATCACCTGGCTCTCCGCCACTGTCATCGCCGGCTTGTTCTTCATCGGGATGCAGGTCTACGAATTCAGCCATTTCTACAGTGAGGGGCTCGGGTATAGCACCAATCTGTTTGGGTCGACGTTCTATACGTTGACTGGGTTTCACGGCGCCCACGTCACCCTGGGCGTGATTTGGCTGTCGACGATGTTAGTCCTGGCCATTCGCGGCAAGGTTCCGCCTGAGAAGTCGCTCAATCTGGAGATGGCGGCGCTCTATTGGCATTTTGTCGACGTGGTCTGGATCGTGATCTTCCCCGTCGTCTACCTGATGCGCTAACCCGGGACTGATCGAATGCACACAGATGCGACCGCGGCACATGGAGCCGGCGACCACGCCCATCCGAGCACGACGACCTATCTCAAGGTCGGGGTGGTACTGTTCACGCTGACCGCTCTCGAAGTCCTGGCGTATGAGGTCGGCCACCGGCCCACCTGGCCGCTGCACGGCATCATCGAACCCCTGGTGGTTCCGATCCTGCTGATCCTGTCCGCCTTCAAGTTTGCCCTGGTGGCTATGTTCTACATGCACTTGAAGCAAGACTCCAAGCTGTTCACCAATCTGTTCGTGTGGCCGATTCTCTTGGCCGGGGTGGTCATCCTTGCCCTGATCGGGCTCAAGATTCTCTGGCTCAAGGCGTCCTATTAGACCGTCGGTTTGAAGGGCGGGCTTCGGCCCGCCCCGTCGCCCCCCCGCAGTCCACCACACCCCGAGGCGTACCATGAATCACTATCGAGGGGCCTTCCTCCTCACCACGTTGGTCGTTCTTGTCTCCAGCAACGGTGCGAGCCAAGCGCCCCGCGAGCTCAGTCAGTGGGAGCGGACCGCCCGGGAACTCCTCAAGGAGTTGGTGGAAATCAACACCTCCGAAAGCGTCGGGAGCACGGCTAAAGCGGCTCATGCGATGGCCGCCAGGCTCAAGGCGGCCGGGTTCCCGGACTCGGACGTGGTCGTCGTGGAAAACGCCCCGCGGAAGGGCAACCTGGTGGCCCGGCTTCGCGGCCGCTCAACCGGCAAGAAACCGATCTTGCTGTTGTCGCATATCGACGTTGTCGAGGCCAAGCCGGAAGACTGGACCCTGCCGCCCTTCACGTTCATCGAGAAAGACGGCACCTTCTTCGGCCGGGGCGTGGCCGACAACAAGGACGAAGGGGCTATGCACCTGACCTTGATCATGCGGATGAAGGCCGAGGGCCTGGTGCCGGATCGGGATATCATCGTGGCATTGACCGCCGACGAGGAAGGCGGCCCGGCCAACGGAGTGGAATGGCTGGTTCAGAATCGACGGGAGCTGATCGACGCGGAATTCGCCTTCAACGAAGGCGGCGGTGGCCGGGTCCGCGATGGCGTCAAGCTGTCCAACGACGTCCAGGCCAGCGAAAAGAAAGTCGCCAGTTTCGTGTTTGAGAGCACCAATCCGGGCGGTCATAGTTCGGTCCCGGTCAAAGACAACGCGATCACTCACCTAGCCGAAGCGCTGATCAAGTTGGGCGGGTTCGACTTTCCGGTTCACTTAAACGAGATCACCAAGGCGTATTTTGCCCGCTCGGCGGCGGTCGCCACTGGCCCGGTGTCCGCCGCGATGAAGGCGATCGCCGCCAATCCGGCCGACGTCGAGGCGGCCCGGATCCTGTCCGAAGACCCCCGGTACAACTCGCAGCTCCGGACCACCTGCGTCGCGACGATGCTGGAGGGCGGACACGCTCGGAACGCACTGCCGCAACGGGCCCGGGCCCACGTCAACTGCCGGGTGCTGCCCGACGAATCGCCCGACGATGTCCAGCGCACCTTGGAGCGAGTCATCAGCAATCCCAAGGTGACCGTGACCCAGCAGGGCACGGCCCGCAATTCGCCTCCGTCACCGCTGACGGCCGATTTGATGAGTCAAGTCGAACGAGTGTCGGGTCAGATGTGGCCGGGCGTCCCGGTCATCCCTACGATGAGCACCGGGGCGACCGACGGGGTGTACCTCCGGACCGCCGGGATTCCGACCTACGGGGTCTCCGGGCTCTTCTACACCGATCCCAATGCCCACGGGATGAACGAGAAGATCTCCGCTGAGGCGTTCTACCAGGGTCTCGAATTCATGTTTCGGCTGGTCAAGAGCATTACCCGGCCTGGAGTGAGCTGAGATGTTCCAGGCGGCCGCCTGTCTGGTCATCGCCCATCGAGGGGCGAGCGGCTACCGGCCGGAGCATACCATCGAGTCGTACCGGCTTGCCGTCGAGCAGGGCGCCGATGTGATCGAGCCGGATCTGGTCATGACGAACGACCGGATCTTGGTGGCGCGCCACGAGAACGAAATCGGCGCGACGACCGACGCCGCGGCCAAGTTCCCTGACCGGCAACGGACCAAAACGATCGACGGCCAGTCGACGACCGGGTGGTTTGTCGAGGACTTTACCCTGGCCGAGTTGAAGCAACTCCGGGCCCGCGAACGGCTGGCGTTTCGATCCCACCGGTTCGATGGTCAGTTCGAGGTCCCGACGTTCGAGGAGATCCTCGTCTTCGTTCGCCAAGAGGAGCGGCGGCTGGGCCGGCGGATTGGGATCTATCCCGAAACCAAGCACCCGAGTTATCACGAATCACTCGACCTTCCGATCACCGACTCGCTCCTCGCCGTCCTGGCCCGCCACGGCTACCGCGATGCGTCGGAGCCCGTGTTCATCCAGTCGTTCGAGTCGGAGAACCTCCAAATCGCCCGGGGTAAGACCAAACTTCGATTGGTCCGATTGATTGAAGCCGCTGGGCCGTTGATCACGACGGCCGGACTTCGCCAGATCGCGGCGTTTGCCGATGGAATCGGCCCTTCGAAAGACCTGATCCAGCCGGTCAGCGCCGATGGCGACCTTGGTCTCCCGACCTCGCTGGTGGCCGATGCCCACGCGGCCGGTCTTTTCGTTCATGTCTGGACCCTGCGGGCGGATCCGTCTTTCCTGCCGAAGGGCTACCGGGGTGACCCTCTGGCCGAAGTCCGGCGGATGGTCGAGCTTGGCGTGGACGGATTCTTCACGGATTTTCCCGATATAGCGCGGCGGGCCTTGCTACCACGTTAGGCCGCCGCCGGCCGGCGGCCACGCCCCCAGGGCCTGACGGACCGCGACGATCTGGCCACAGTGGTAGCTATTGTGGGTCACCAGCTGCCAGAGCACACTCTCGACCGTCGAACCGACCTTCGCATTGATGATCCGGCTCAGGGTCGAGGCACGGGCGTCGGCCAGGGTGGTCATCTGGTCGAGGTTGGTGCGAAGGAGCGCCGTCTCGTGATGCCAGACCAACTCATCGGCCGGACCATCGGCTTTAGGCCAACTCAAGTGGTCGTGCTCGGGCTGCTTCGGCCGGGCGCCCTCGATGGCCTTGAGGCCGAAGTCGATCCAGAAGTTCAGATGGCCGAGCTGCTGCCAGACCGTGTGTGGCAGGTGGGTCACCCGCCGCCCGGACAGCTCCCAGGGAAGGTCATCGACCGCCACCAGGGGATCGACGTGGGAGCCCTTGCCGCGAATCAACTCGATGAGGGCGTTCATGACTTACAAGCTGTCAGCGCTGCCGGTTTCGCGCCAGGTCACGATAGCGGCTGCAATAGTTGTCTCGAATCCATGACGGGACTCGTCGCCGAAAAGCTGCCGTGCCGCCGCGAGTTTTGCCTCATCCTCGCCGGCCTCGAACGCTTCGAGCTCGAATGGTTCCGGCGGCAGGGCGGCATAGGTTGGAAACTGGTCCTGGATCGGGCAGCCGTTTTCAATCAGATCGCCGGATTCAATGACCATGCCGAGTCCCATGACCCGGCAGACGAAAGGCCGGTGCTCGTAGATCGTACAGGCGCCGGCGTCGTCGAGGGCCGGGCAGGGCAAATCGGCCAGCGCATCGGTGAGTTGATCGAACCGGGCCTCGCCTAGGGCGGCGACGTCGTACGGAGCACTCCAGGTGGGCTCGACCTCGGCCATCGCGGCCAACTGGGCTTCTGCCCGGGCCACCACCCCCGCTTTGATGCCCGGCTCGAGCCGGCGTACCGCCAGCGCCACGAGAGCGGCGTCGGCAACCGAAATGTCGAACGGTCCTCGGCAGCAGGCATTGCATCCCGACCGGCACGGGAAGACCCCGGGATGCCGGCTGTGGGCGGCCGCCTGCCACTGATCGAGCTGATTGAGAAGCGGGAGGTACCGCGGCGGGTTCACGCGCCCTCGGCGGCCACCAAGAGCCAGCCGACGATCAGCGATACCCCGCCGAGCGGCGTGATGGCGCCGAGCCATCGGTGGCCGGTCAGAACTAGGACATAGAGGCTGCCCGAGAACACCAGGATCCCAATTCCAAAGGCCCGGGCCGCCCATTCAAGCCGCTTGGTGGGGTGTTGTTCCATCCAGGCGCCGAGACCGAGTAAAGCCACGGCGTGGAGCATCTGATAGCGGGCCCCGGTTTCGAAGGTGGCCAGGTCGGCGGGGGAAAGCCGGCCGGCCATTGCGTGGGCTCCAAATGCTCCCAGTCCGACACCTAACGCCCCGGCCAGTCCGGCCATCCGAAACACCGTCTTGGCGGTCATTCAGTCGGGGTCTGACTCGGGGTTTCGACACCCATGCCCATGGCGTGGTAGCCGTTGTCGACGTACATGACCGTCCCGGTGATTCCGGCCGCCAACGGGCTGGCCAAGAAGGCCGCGGCGTTCCCGACGTCGGTGGCTTCGAATTCCCGGGTCAGCGGGCTGTGTTCCTTGGTGTAGCGGATCATCCGGTCAATCAGGCCGATCGCGCTCGCGGCCCGCGAGGCGTAGGGTCCGGCCGAAATGGTATTGACCCGAACCCCGAACCGACGCCCGGCTTCGAAGGCCAAGGTCCGAGTGTCGGATTCGAGGGCCGCTTTGGCCGACGACATCCCGCCGCCGTAACCGGGGATGACTCGTTCGCTTGCCATGTAGGTCAAGGACAGGAACGATCCATTCGGCCGCATCAACGGCGCCAAATGCCGGACCAGTGAAATGTTGCTGTACGCACTGACGCTGATGGCGGCCAAATAGCCCTGGCGGCTGGTATCGAGCAACGGCGACTTGACCTCGGGCCCGTTGGCGAGACTATGGATCACCACGTCCAGGCAACCGGGACCGAAGTCGGCGGCGAGCCGGTCGGTCACCCCACGGATCGAGAAGTCGCCCCGTTCCTTGTACCGTTTGTTCTCGCGAATCTCAACGGGGGCGTCCTCGATGACGTCGAACGCGGCATCGAGCGGATAGATCCGTTCAAACGCAAGTTTGGACCCGTCGGCCAGCAGCATGGACGCGTCCATCTTGCCCCGCTCGAGCATCTTTTCGAAGATGCCCATCGCCGGCGGCCAGGTGCCGACACACAACGTGGCGCCGGCTTCGACCAACGCCTTGGCAATGGCGAAGCCGAACCCGCCGTCGTCGGCCACTCCGGCAACGAACGCCCGTTTCCCGCGAAGATCGATCGAAAGCATTGGCGAAACTCCTAAGTATCAGACCGAAGCACGGCCAGCGGCGGCCGCTTGAGGACCTCGGCACTGCTCCACAATCCGACCAGCAACGTCAGCAGGACCAGTAAGCCGGTTAACCCAGTCAGTGAGGCGAGGGGCAGGTCGAAGCGGGCCTCGAAGACCCACTTCGCCAGGGCCCACCCCGCCACCGCCGAGAGCACGATGGCCACCGTGGCGGCCAACAAACCGAGGGCGACATACTCGGCCACTAAAATCCTCAGCACCTGACGGCGGGTGGCACCGAGTGTCTTGAGCAAAACGCCTTCGCGGAGCCGTTGGAGCCGGGCGGTGGTCACCGCGCCGATCAGGACGATGGTCCCGGCCGCTAAGCTGAACAAGGCCAGAAATCGGACCGCCAGAGCCGCCTTCGCCAGGACGCCCTCGATGGCTTCTTGGACCTGGGAGAGGTCGATCGCCGAAACATTCGGAAACCGCTCGGCGATTTGCCGTTGGACTTGGCCTCGAGTGGTGGCGCTGTCGACTCGGGTCAAGGTGACCAGTGACTGCGGCGCCTCCTCGAGGTACCCGGACTCGAAGACAATGAAGAAATTCGTCTGGAACCGGCCCCAATCGATTTGCCTGAGGCTGGTGACCCGGCTCGGAATCTTGGTTCCCTGAACATCCCAGACGATTTCGTCCCCGATCGTCACCCCGAGGTCGCCCGCCAGGTCGGCATCGACCGAAATCCTGGCCGGTCCGGCCGAGCGCGGACCCGACCACCAGGTGCCCGCCACCAGCTTTTCGCTGCTGGTCATCGAGTCGCGATAGGTCGACCGGTACTCCCGGCGAATGGCCCAGCCTCCCTGCCCCCGGGGACGCTGGGGCCTGCCTTCGGCCTCGGTGGTATCGCGTCGAACCGTGTCGGGGACGACGACGACTCCCTTGAGCGACGCGACCCGCATCGGGACAATCGGAACCGCGGGATCGGCGGCCAGACCGGCCGCTGCGAGGATTCCGGTGACTCCGGCTGCCTGGTCGCGCTGGATGTCGAAGAACAACAGGTTGGGCCGCCCGGCGCCGCTGTCGCCGCCGACCCGAAACTCCCGAAGCAGATTGTGCTGCACCAAGAACAGGGTGGCCAACAGGAAGGCGCCGAAACCTAACGCCAACACCACGGTGGCGGTCTGGTTCGACGGCCGGTACAAGTT
>JAYVJS010000578.1:0-8912 GCA_043769075.1 Gemmatimonadota bacterium
ACTCGGGAGTCGCCGACCGAACCTCCACAGTCGTTTCGGCGTGACGGCCAGACCCTGGTGCAGCTGACCCAGAATGTCGACCCAACCCCTGATTTGACCCGAGCCCCGAAAGAAAGCTTCATCGTCGAGCGGCCCGACGGCTTCAAGTTCAAGGTCAATGTGACCCTGCCGCCTGGTTACCAGGCCGGCACCCGATTGCCGGCGATGTTCTGGTTCTATCCCCGCGAGTATGCCGGTCAGGACGAGTACGATCGAGAGGCCCGGACTTTCAACCGCAACGCGTTTCCGGTGTTGGGCGCCCGGTCGATGCAAATCCTGGCTCGGGCTGGATATGCGGTCGTGGAGCCGGACGCGCCGATCGTCGGGCCGGCCGGTCAAATGAACAACAACTACCAGAATGATCTTCGAAACAACTTGGCGGCGGTCATCGATGAACTCGACCGCCGAGGTCTAGTCGACCGAACCCGGATCGGGATCGGCGGCCACAGCTACGGCGCGTTTTCGACCGTCAACGCGATGGTGCATACGCCGTTCTTCAAAGCGGGCATTGCCGGTGACGGGAATTACAACCGGACCCTGACTCCGCTCGCCTTTCAGAGCGAACGTCGCGACCTCTGGGAAGCGAAGGATACGTATCTCCAGATGTCGCCCCTCCTGTACGCGAACAATATGACTGGTGCGCTCCTGATGTATCACGGGTTGGGCGATCAGAATGTGGGCACCGACCCGATCAATTCGCCCCGGCTCTTTCAGGCGTTGAACGGCCTCGGCAAGCCGGCGGCGATGTATCTGTATCCCTTTGAAGATCACGGCCCCGCCACCAAGGAAACGCTGCTCGACCTGTGGGGCCGGTGGACGGCGTGGCTCGACAAGTACGTGAAGAACCCGGGAACGAAGGGTAAAGACGTGAGCTAGGACGTCAGCGGACGAAGGGAACTCGCCTTGGTGTGGGGTCGGCGGGGAACAAGAGATAGATGGCGTTCGGGCCCTGGACCCGGCCGGTGAGGACCAACACCTGGGCGCCGGCGGTGGTGGTGTAGTTAATACTCAACTGGATGTCACCGTCGAAGCGGAGGCCCTGGGCCGTGAGGGTTCCCGTGGCCGATCCGACTTGCGCCGTCCACTCACCGGTACCCCCGATCGTGTGGTTGTCCTCAACCAGATCGAGGGTGACGAAACCGAGCCCGAGGCCATCGACTGTGCCCCGCCACCGGCCGGTCAGAGATCCAAGCGAAGGGTCAGTGGCTCCGCATCCACCGATGACCAGGAGCGCGGCCAGCCACCACAGGGTCCGAATCATGAGGGAATTGTAACTGGGGCGGGCCGAGGGGCTAGCTGTCGAGGTGTTCGACCAAGGCGCCGGTGGTTTGTCGAAGCAGCTGGGCGATCTGGACGGCGAGGGCGGTCGTAATCCCGAGGCCGAGCGCCGGGTTTTGCTCCCCGATGGTATGGAACTCGTCCCGGGTCAGGACCAGCAGCGTCGTTGTGGTCGCGGCATTGGCCGAAGCAGACCGTGCGGCAGCGTCGAGGAGGGACATCTCGCCCAACATCCTGCCTCGGCCAATGGTGGTGACGACCCGGTCGTGGTCGGTGGAATCGGTCTTTCGGATCTCCAAGGTGCCGTCGAGGACGATGGCCATGAAGGCGTCGTGGTCGCCCTCGTGAAACAGGGTCCGGCCGGCGGCGAGCCGGTAGACCCGGAGATACGCGGCCATCGCCTCGAGACTTCGCCATTCGAGTTTCCGGGACCAATCGGTTTCGTCGAGGAGTTCGGCCCGTTCGCCCGGGGTCGAGGGCATTAGCTCTGCCCCGCGAGCCTTGAGGGTCTCGTGGACTGTGGGGCCGGGCACTCCGGCGACGCGACTGGACATACCTGCCATTATCGGCCGGCCCCCGAATTGTCTGAGGGCTACTTGGTGCCGAGGGCTTTGTTCAGGTCGATGGTCCGGCCATCGGATCTTGGGTAGGGGAGGAACAAGGTGACGATCGCGGCCAGATCGGCGTCGGCGTCGTCGGTGAGGGGGAACGGCGGGAGGATGCCGAAGACCTTCCGACTCCAGTCGAGGTAGACCGGCACGATCGCGGCGTCGGCGCGCTTGGCGATCCAATAGAACCCGGTTTTCCACCGGACGCCGTAGGTTCGAGTGCCCTCGACGGCGATCCCAAGGAGCACGTGGTCGCTCCGGTCGAGCTCGGCGACGACCTGATCGAGAAATCCCTTCGTGGCTTTGCGGTCGACCGGAATCCCCCCGAGCCAACGCATGACCGATCCCATGGGCCAGCGGAAGAGTTCCTTCTTCCCGATATAGCGAACCGACAGGTTCCAGGAGAAAACCAGGCCGATGGCAATGAGGAAATCGAGGTTGGACGAGTGGGGTGCGACCACGGCGACTATTTTCTTCCGATCGGGCAGGGTACCCTCGACCCGCCACCCGAGCAGGCGAAGCATGGTTCGGCCGATCAACCGGGTGATCGGGCCGCCTCGGGTCGCAATGGACGGGGGTAGAGTGGTCACCACCAGAAAATAGCGGACCAGGAGTCCCAATGAAGCGGCTGGGCGATCCGGGTCATCCTGGCAAGCTCATTGCATCGGTGGCCGGCCTGGTTGGGCTCCGTTAGGCGGGCCTTTTGGGCCTGGCGGCTTGATTCCGGCCCTCCTTGAGGGTCTCTTTCAGGCGGAACGGGCTCCCATCCTGGCCCGAACCCCAGTCCCGGCATCACGGTATCCCCATTTGATAGCCCTGCGAGCGCTTTCGCGGGCAAGGTAGGTTCATGGTTCGTAGGCGACGCGATCGACGCAGTGGGCGGCAACCCCGGGGGCCCGAACAGGCGGGCCGGGGAGAGGGGGGACCGGCGCCGGCGGGCGGCCCGGCCGCGGGGGTGCTCGAAATGAACGGCCGGACCAGCGGGTTTCTTCGCCGCCGGGCCCTGAGCTACCAACCAGACAACCAGGACGTCCAGGTCTCCGATCGGACCGTCCAACAGTACGGCCTCCGTCCCGGCGACGAGCTCAGTGGGACGACCCGGGGCGGCCGGGGCGGCGGGAGCCTGGACGTCGTGACCACGATCAACGGGCGGCCCGCGGCAGAACTCGCGACTCGGCCGGACTGGGAGCGGCTCGGGGCCATCCACCCGAAAGAAATCCTTAACCTCGAATCGAAATTGATTCGCCAGGGGCAGCCGGATTTCACCACCCGGGTGATCGACCTTCTCTGCCCCTTTGGGAAGGGGCAGCGGGCCTTGATCGTGGCCCCGGCCAAGGGCGGTAAGACCATGGTCCTCGAGGCGATTGCCGCGGGCATTACGGCCAACCACCCCGCGGCGTCGCTCTTCATCTTGTTGGTCGACGAGCGCCCCGAGGAAATTTTCGAGATCGAGGCCGCGGGGTACGGCGAAGTGATCGCCTCGAGTTTCGATTGCCCGCCGGCCCGGCACGTGGCCGCCGCGGAACTCCTGCTCGAACGGGCCCGGCGCCGGGTCGAGTTAGGCGAAGACGTGGTGCTGATCGTCGATTCGTTGACCCGGCTGGCCCGAGCCTACAACTCAGTTGTCCGGGGCAGCGGCCGGACCCTGTCGGGTGGGATGGATTCGCAGTCGATGGAGCGGCCCAAGCGATTCCTGGGCAGCGCCCGCAAGGTTGATCCCAAGGACGGCGGAGGTTCCCTGACGATCATCGCCACCGCCCTCATCGACACCGGCAGCAAGATGGATCAGTTGATCTATGAGGAGTTCAAGGGTACCGGCAACAGCGAATTGGTGCTGAGCCGCGAGCTGGCCGAGCGGCGGATCTACCCGTCGATCGACATCGTGGCCAGCGGCACGCGGCGCGAGGAGCTGCTGCTGTCGGAACCCGCCTTGGCGGCGACTCGAGTGGTCCGCCGCCGGATCGATCGGAGGCCGCCCGCCATCGCGATGAGCGACCTCTTGGTGGATTTGAAGCGGTACCCGACCAACGCGGACCTGATCACCTTTCTCGCCCGCTCGGACTGATCAGGAGGTCTCGCCCCGAAGCCGTTTGCCGGTTTTTTCGACTTCTTCCATGACGCGGAGCAGGTTGCCGCTCCACAGCTTGCCGATCTGCTCCTCGGTGTAGCCGCGACGCACCAGTTCGATCGTGACGTTGATGGTCTCGGTGGCGTTGTTCCATCCTTCGACCCCGCCGCCGCCGTCGAAATCCGAGCTGATCCCGACGTGGTCGAGTCCGGTCAATTTGACGGCGTAGTCGATATGATCGACGAAATCCCGGACCGTCGCGCGGGCCGGTGGCGGGAAATGGTGGTCCAATTCCTGACGAACCGAGTCCGGAATGCTGCCGCCGAATTTGGCCCGGACCGAGTCCATTGCGCGGCGGCGATCAGGTGAATCGTGGTTGCACTTGATGTAGCCATTGAACGCCACGACTTGGACCACGCCCCCGTTCTTGGCCAGCGCCTTCAGCTGCTCGTCGTCGAGATTCCGGCTGTGGTTGCAGATGGCCCGAACGCCCGAATGCGAGGCGATGATCGGCGCTTTCGAGATCGCGACGGTCTGCATCATCGATTGCTTCGACGGATGCGAGATGTCGACCATGATCCCCCATTTGTTGAGCTCTCCGATGACTTGGCGGCCGAGGGGTGAGAGGCCCTGGTGCAGCCAGACGTTGTCTCGTTCGCCGGTGTTCGAGTCGGACAGGTGCGAGTGGCCGTTGTGGGCGAGGGATAGGTACCGGGCCCCTCGCTCGGCGAAACGGCGGACGTTGCCGAGGTCTTCGCCAAGTTGATAGCCGTTCTCGACTCCGATCAGGATCACCTTTTTTCCCGAGGCGTAGATCCGCCGAACATCGGCGGCCGTGCGGGCCAGTTCCACCCGGCCCGGGGCCAATTCGTTGACCAGTCGATCGATAGCGTCGAACTTCGCCATCGCGGAGGCGGTAGCTTTGGTGAAGCCGGCCGGCGAAAAGTCCTGCGATTGACCGACGAACACGATCAGAAAGACCGCGTCGAGGCCGCCCTCTTCCATCGAGGGGATGTTGACCTGGGTCTTGAGCTTGGTCGCGTAGCTCTGAGCCTTGGTGAAGTTGTCCGGATTGATGTCGACGTGGGTGTCGAGGGTCAGGACCCGGTCATGGATGGCCTTGGCTTTGGCGATCAACGCCGCATCTTGGGCGGATACGTAGGGCGGAAGCATGAGAAGGCTCAGGGCCAGGAGAATAAAGGGCATCGGAATCTTGGGTTAAGGCCGCGGACCAAAGAAGCTGGGTTGGAGCGCCTGGTCAATCCCGGCGAGTCCGGCCGCGAGGTCGGGCCCAGTCGGCCAGCCGAACCCGAGGCGAAAATAGCGCCGGTCCTGTTCGAACCAATGGCCGGATCCGACGTAGGTACCGTAGTCCTCGGTCAGCGCCCGATAGAATCGCTCGGCGTCGAATGCGATCTCCGGTTTGATCCGAGGAAAACACACGACCCCGCCCGCCGGCCGAACCCACTCAACCACGGGATGGGTGGCCACCCACCGAGCGATCATACCGATCCGCTCCTCGACCAAACGAGCGATGGCGGGCCGAAGCACGCTCCGTTGCCGGTAGACCTGAAACCCGATTTCCTCCTCGATGATCGGGCCACAGATCACGATTTGTTCTTTGGCCGCAAGGAACCGCACGGCCAACTCGGGATGCCGGGTGAGGAGCCACCCGACCCGAAGACCGGGGAGTCCGTATGCCTTGGAGAGCGATCCGACGCTGATCACTCGCTCCGACCTGATGGTCGCGTAAGGGCCGGGCGGCGCGACCTGAAGATCCCGGTAGGTCTCGTCGACCAGGAGCCAGATGCCGCGCGATTCCGCCAAGGCGATGATCCGATCGAGCTCCGCCGAGGCGAGTACCGCTCCCGTCGGGTTGTGCGGGGTGGTGATGCTGATCAGTCGGGTCGTCGGGCGAATCAGCGCCTCGATATCGGCCGCTGAGTAACGCCACTGGGTCTCGAAACTGAGATCAAGAAACGAGATCTCGCAGCCAATGGCCCGAGGGGTTTCAAGGTTGGTCACATAATTTGGCCGGAGCACCACGAGATGGTCGCCGGGCTCGAGTAGTGTTGTCGAGACGATGAACAACGCGCCGGCCGCTCCCGGTGTCAGGAGGACCTGATCCGACCGGGAGCCCGACTCGGCGGCGAGCAGGTCGCGGAGGCCGGGATGGCCCCGGTGGTCTCCGTACTGAAGGACCAAGGCTTCGGGGTCGAGGGTGACCCCGAGCTCAGCGAGGGAGCGGTCGGCGGTTGAGCTCTCAGCGAGGTTGTAGCGGATCGAACCATATCCCAGTTCTTCAGGGGACTCGATCTCGATCGGCATCCGGGCGTATCGCATTGCGGGCGTCAGGTCAGAATGAGGACGATGGCCGAGATGGCCGAGACGGTGAGGACCGCCGGGCGGATGCCCTTCCGATCCACGGCGCCGATGAATCGGTGTGACGCGACGTACCCCAGAAACACGCCGGGACATAGCAGCAGGCCGGCCGTGAGCTCGGGCAATCCAAACCGCCCGCTCCAGATCAGGCCAACGGCTGAGAGCACCGCACCAATGGTGAAGTAGGCGGACAGGGTGCCCCGGAAGCTGGGGCCGGATTCGCGCTGGTAGACGATTGCCATTGGGGGGCCGCCGATGGCGGTGGCCGTCCCCATAATCCCCGACACGAGGCCGGCCCCGACCAGCGTTCCTGGGTTCAGTTTGAACGATAGCCCGAGTGCCGTCATCGCGACGCCGAGGAGGACGATCCCGCCGAAGAACAGCTCGAGCTGGTGGGTCGAGAGTCCCCGCATGATGCCGATGGCGATCGCGATCCCAATGACGCGGCCGCCCAGCGACCAGCCCAGGTCACCGATTCGGACTTGCTTCCATTCCCGGTGGGCCATCAGGGCCGTGAGGACGACGTTCGCCACCAGGAGCGGGCCGGGAGCGAGGCGGGTGTCGATCAGCGCCAACAGCGGCGCGGCGAACAACGCCAGACCGAACCCGATGCTGCCCTGGAGGACCGAGCCCAGGGCCATCACCACCGTGGCGGCAGCGAACTCCGGGCCCGTCACCGGGTGGCCTTGTCCTTGGCGTTCTGGGCCTTGATCAGATCGCGGGCCTGTTGCCACTCGGCGTCGCCCCAGGAAGACAACGCCCCAAAGCCGCCGGTGTTGTTGAGGTGTCCGGCGCCGTCCAACGCGATCGTTTGGCCGGTGAGCCAATCGCACCCGTCGGACATCAGGAACGCGGCCAGGTTTTGGAGTTCGGACATCTGGCCATTGCGGCCCATCGGGTTGTGTTTGGCGGCATCGGCATCGTTGTCCTGATCGGGCGCCAATCGTTTCATGGCGCCTTCGGTGGGAATGGTGCCTGGTGCTATGGCATTGAGCCGAATGCCGTAGCGGCCCCACTCCACCGCCAACGATTGGGTCATCACATGAACGCCGGCCTTGGACATGGCCGAGGGCACCACGAACGGTGACCCGGTCCAAACCCAGGTTACCACGATCGACAGTACCGACCCTTTGTGGCCTCCGGCGATCCACCGCTTGCCGACGGCGTGGGTGGTGTAGAACGTTCCGTGGAGGACAATCCCGGCGATGGCATCAAACCCCCGGGGGGATAGATCCTCGGTCCGACTAATGAAATTGCCGGCCGCGTTGTTGACCAAGCCGGTGAGCGGTCCGCCGTCGTCCCAGATTGATTGGACCATGGCGTCGACGGCCTGGGCGTCCTTGATGTCGACCTGATAGGCTTTGACCGACCCGCCGTGAGCGGCCATCAGCTCGGCGGCGGTCTGGTCGACGACGCCTTTGCGCCGGCCGCAGATGAAGAGATCGGCGCCGAGCTCGAGGAACCGGGCCGCCATTTCGCGGCCCAGTCCGGTGCCGCCGCCGGTCACGAGGATCCGGTGGCCCTTGAAGATGTCTGGTGCGAACACGGGGTTTCCTTTCGCGGGGTGCCGGCGTGCGGCTAGGTTTCGATCCTCAAGATACGAGGGAAACGCCGTGGACGAGAGAGGGCTGTCGCGATGATCGGGTGGTTGTTGGTCGCCGCCGCCTTGGCCCGGAACCCCGATCCGGCCTGGACGAACCAGGATTGGAAGATCCTCGAAACCAAAGTCCGGTGGGGTGTTGCGCACCGATTGGACACCCTGCCCATTGGAACCGCGATTGCCCGGCTCGGAGCCACGTTCGTCGGAACCAAATACACCCCGAGCACCCTCGAAGTGTCCGGGCCGGAGCGCGTCGTCATCAACTTACGCGAGCTCGATTGTGTCACTTTCGTCGAGAACACTCTGGCCCTAGTCCGGTTCATTCGCCACGACGGCGTGGCGCTGCTCCGCCGCCCGGCGGCTGCCCGAGCCCGGTACCTCGGGTACCTTCGCGACCTGCGGTACCGGGGCGGTGAACTCGGCGGTTACGAGAGCCGGTTGCACTACTTCTCGGAATGGCTCGAGGACAATCAGCGGCGAGGCCACCTGACCGTGATTACCGAGCGGCTCAGTGGGGTGGTCGATTCGGGGCGGATTGATTTCATGTCGACTCATCGGAGCGCCTACCGGCAATTGGCCGACAGCGCGGTGTGGGAGCGGATCCGGACCATCGAAGCCCGGCTCGCGACGCTGCCGCCGAGACGCTACCTACCGAAAGAACGGATTGCGGCCGTCGCCGATTCGATTCAGGACGGCGACCTGATCGCGGCCACATCGACCGTGGCCGGTCTCGATGTGGCCCATACCGGGTTTGCCTTCTGGCAAAACGGCCGGCTCCTGCTGCTCCACGCACCGTTGGTGGGCAAAAGCGTCGAGATCTCGGAGCTCCCCTTGGCGGAGCGGATCCTCAAGATCAAGTCACAAGACGGGATTATGGTCGCCCGGATGGCTCCCTGACCAAGGTCTGATACACGAGGTTGGTGAACCGGCCCCGGAC
>JAYVJS010000579.1:0-2147 GCA_043769075.1 Gemmatimonadota bacterium
CTCGGCGATCGTTGCCTCCTCGACCCGAAAACGGGCGGCCTGGCCGGCCAGCAGTGCTGGGCCGGCGCCGATGCCAAGGGCGAACCAGAACGCTCGAGAGAAACGAGTCATCGGAGAACCTCGATAATCCAGGGTGATACCGTCGTTTCGCTGATCCAGGCAAAGGGCTCGCTGGTGGTGCCGAGGGGCCGATGGGTCGCAATCAGTGTCAGGCCGGCGTCTCGGTACACCTGGTGATGGCTCTCCTCGGTCCACAGCGTGTCGGCTATCGGACGGCGATCGGGCCCATCGTTCATGATCGCCCAGACCTGGTCCCCATTCTTCGCCTGGCGATTCTCAGGAAAATCCCGACACGAAAATGAGAGCCACTCGTGGTGATAGACCGCCTCGGCCGCGCATACGTTGATCAGACAGCCCTGGCTGGACAGCAGCGATCGGAGAGCCGCAAGCACGCTCGTCTTGAGCTCGATCGGGGCGATGTTGTCGAACGGGAAGACCGCCAGGATCAAATCGTACCTGGTCGAGGCTACGGTGCTCAGGTCAGCCGGCGGGACGAGCAGGTAGGTCCCGTTCGGATCGCGGGCTTTGGCCTCGGCCACCATCGGCTCGGCGCTGTCGACGCCGACTACCGACCACCCGAGATCCCGGAGGAATCGGGTCGACCGGCCGGTGCCGCAGCCGAAGTCGAGCGCCCGGGTTCCGCGGGCGTGGGTCTGGATGATGGTGGGTAGGTCGCGGTACGCGAGATAGTACGTCCCGTCCATGCCCAAGGTGGCATACGCGCCGGCCCGAGCCGGGTCGTCGTATGGGTTGGGGCGGCTTTGTGTCATGGTTGGAACCTACTGGCCGCCGCCCAGGGGTACAACTAGCTTCCGCGTCCACCATGAACCTTCCTCGCTCGGCCGGCGTGTTGCTTCATCCTACCTCGCTTCCCGGACCCAACGGCGTCGGTGATCTAGGCCCGGAGGCGCACCGCTTCCTCGATTTCCTCACTGAGTCAGGGCTCTCGATCTGGCAGATGCTTCCGCTCGGACCGACCGGATATGGGAACTCGCCTTACCAGTGTTTCTCGGCCTTTGCCGGCAACCCGCTCCTGATTCACACACCCGGATCGACCGAATTCGGAGCGGGGCCGGTCGATTTTGACGCCGTCATTCCGGCCAAGCGGGCGGCGCTGCGCTTGGCCACCGCGGCGCTCAGTCCCGACGCAGCGTACCACACCTTCGTCGCCGAGCAAGCGGGCTGGCTCGAGGACTATGCCTTGTTTGCGGCACTCAAGGAGGCCCACGCCGGACTGGCCTGGACCGACTGGGATCGGGGAGCGGCCGGTCGGGATCCCAGCGCACTCGAGTCGTGGCGGACCCGCCTGACGGATTCGGTCGAGCTGTACCGGCGGGAGCAATGGCTCTTCTATCAGCAGTTCCGGCTGTTGAAGCAGGCCTGCCGTGACCGCGGCATTCAACTGATGGGTGATGTCCCCATCTACGTGGCCCATGATTCGGCCGATGTTTGGTCGAACCCCTCGCTCTTTCGGCTGGACGATCGGGGGCTTCCTTTGGTCCAGGCCGGGGTGCCGCCGGATTACTTCAGCGAGACGGGTCAGCTGTGGGGCAATCCGATTTACGACTGGAAGGTCATGGCGGAGGAGGGCTACCGATGGTGGATTGGCCGAATGCGGGCGGCGTTCGACCTGTTCGACCTGGTGCGGCTCGATCATTTCCGGGGCTTCGAGGCCTATTGGGAGGTGCCGGGCGACGCGGCGACCGCGGCGAACGGCCAATGGGTGCCGGGCCCCGGGGCCGATCTGTTCACGGCGATCACCGAGGCCCTGGGGCCGCTGCCGATCGTAGCGGAGAACCTTGGCCTGATTACTCCGGCCGTCGAGGCGCTGCGGGAGCAGTTTGGGTACCCCGGGATGAGCATCCTGCAATTCGCCTTCTCGAGCGACGGGCCGGCCAATCCCTTTCTTCCCCACACCTATCCCCACGAGATCGTGGTGTACACTGGAACCCACGACAATGACACAGTCCTTGGGTTATTCCGCAGCGAAGCTGGCGGTGACAGCACCCGCACCCAGGAGCAGGTGGACGCTGAACGCAGAACGATTTTGGGCTATACCGACACCGATGGCAGCGAACTCAATTGGG
>JAYVJS010000580.1:0-4498 GCA_043769075.1 Gemmatimonadota bacterium
GGTTCAGACTGCTTGGCCTGGCGGGGCCCACCCGCCGTCTCGCGCTGGGGCGGCCAGGACATATCAGCGCACTGGTGGCGGTGGCTCCCGGCCTGGTAGCGGACGCGAACTCTCTGGCCAGCGCGGTGGGGCGAGTCCTTGGGGCAGGGGCGGTATCCGACCGGCCGACCGCCACGGTGCAGGACCTCCTTGGTTCCGGCCTGACCGGCGTCGAGTTGACCCGGGCCGGCGGTGCGATCGGATTCGGTGGCCGGATCAGAATCCGCGGCGCGGCCAGCCTGCTCCTCTCCCCTGATCCGCTGGTGTACGTCAACGGAATCCGGGTGGAGGGCGGGAGTGCGTCGGAGAGCCAGGCCTTTGCCGGCAGTGGGGCATCGCCGTCTCGGATCAACGATTTCGATCCGGAGGAGATCGAAGCGATCGAAGTCCTCAAGGGCCCGGCGGCCGCGGCACTCTACGGCGGCGCGGCCGCCAACGGTGTTATCCTCATCACCACCAAACGTGGAGCCCCCGGGCGGGCGGCGTTCGAGGTCAAGGCCTCGGCTGGGGCCAACTGGCTCGCCGATCCGGAGGGGCGGTTCGCGACGAACTACTACGTCAGCCGGGCCGGCGGGGTCCGGGAGTTCAACGTCCTGCGGTTCAACCGGGACCGGGGCTTGCCGGCCGTGTTCTCGACCGGAGTGCCGTTCGGCGCGTCGGGCTCGGTTCGCGGTGGGACCGACCGATTTCGGTACTACATCTCGGCCAATGGGGGGCGCGACGCGGGCTACCTCGACTACAACTGGAGCCATCGCTATGGCGGCCGGGCCAGTGTGAGCTACGTCTCGGCCGGTCACCGACTCGAGATCGACGTCGACGCCGGGCTCAACAAGACAACGACCAGCAGCGCCACGGGGGCCCAACCAATCACTACATCAATTCTCTGGGCCTGTCCCTTTCCCTATCCCTGTGAGCCGGTCGTCGGGCCCGACTCGGCTACCACGGGGTGGAACGGCCCGAGTCACGGCTACTCGTTCTATCGGCCGGAGGACTATGACATGGTGGCCGCCTTCGATCACGTTACCAGGGCCACCGCGAATTTCACCGTGACCCATCGGCCGTTCGGCTGGCTCCACCACCGGCTGAGCATCGGGCCGGACCTGGTCCGGAACGACGGGTCGGTACAAATTGACCCCGATCCGACCGGGCGGAACCCGTTCTTTGCGAGGAACGGCACCCGGTCGACCTCCCGGTTCGACGGCACGGTGCTGTCGATCGACTACATGGTCGGCGCCGAGTGGCGATTGGGGCGGACCGTGTCGGCGACGACCTCGTTAGGCGGCCAGCGCTATTCGTCGAAGCGAGAGCTCGGCAGCGCCGTGGTCCGGCTGGACGGTTTAGGACAGTCGGAACAGGCTCAAGGCAGTTCCGTTACGACCCTGGGCGGGTATCTGAGGCAGCAACTGACCTGGCGCGACCGGCTGTTGTTGAGTGGTGGGTTCCGGGTCAGCGACGAGCAGTATGGGAACACCAGCGCCGGGAGGCACCTCGATCCCATCGTGGGGATTTCGTGGCGGGTGGTCGATCGCCGAGCGGGGCCCGGTGTTCCGGTGCTGTCGGAGCTCCGTCTCCGGGGCGGGTGGGGGCGGATCGGGCGGCGTGGATTTGGGCTGCCCTTTCGGTACGAAGCGGCGAGCATCGGTCTCAAGCCGGAGACCACCGGCGAATTGGACGCCGGCGTCGACGCCAGCTTCCTGGCGGGACGACTCGTTGTCGAGGCAAGCTGGTATGACCGCCGGTCTCGCAACGTCGTCAGCCTAACGAGCGCTGGCCTCACGAACGGGGCGACCATCGGCGGCCGCGGGGTTGAGTTAGCCCTTGACGGCGAAGTCATCCGTTCCCCCGGGGCCCGACTCGATCTTCGGCTCACCGTGTCGACCAACCGGAGCCGCATTGAGGCCTTGGACGGGTCCCCGCAGATCGTGCAGGGCTTGCCGTTTCAGGCCAACGTGGTGGGGTTCGCGCCGGGCTCGTTCTTTTCTCACCGGCTAGTCCGCGCAACCCCTGGGACCACCACCACCGCCGGCGGAATTCCCCTTCCCAGCGCGACCGACCTCTTGTGCGAAGGTGGAGCCGACCTCGGCTTGGGGAACGGGACCCTGGTACCGTGTGTGGGGGCGCCGCGGTTGTATGCCGGCCGGCCCACGCCGTCGTGGTTCGGCAGCGTCGGCGCTACCCTGAGCCTTGGTCGTCGACTGCGTCTCTTCGGCCTGGTCGACTACCGGGGCGGCAACAGCGTCGTGGTCGGGGATGTAGCCGCCGCTCATAGCTTCTTTCTTACCTCCAAGCGGGCTTTGGACGGGAGCGATCCCGTAGTGGTCGGCTACCGGGAACTGAGCAGTGGCCTCGACCGGACGGGGTTGTTTAGGGCTGGGTTTGCGCGGCTACGGACGGTGTCCGCCGGGTACGACCTTCCTGGCCGGCGATCGGTGGTGGTCTCAGTCGACAATCTGGCGATGCTCTGGCGGGAGCAAGTGGAGAGCTTCGGGGTCGGTTGGATTGATCCGGAGGTCGTCCCGAATTCGCCGGAAACCGGCGTGGGACTGGGTGTGCCAGGACTTACCAGGGACCCCATGCCCCAGCCGATCCGAGTCCGGGTCACTGTGCGGCTTGAGTTCTAGTGGTCGGGCCGGCCGCTGTCTCGCACTTCTGGCGACCGTGCCCGCTAGTCATGCTCGACCCGGTGGAGTTTGCGGCGCGGGTCCGGGGGATGGATCCGGGGGCGGTGATCGTGAGTTCGGTGACGGCCGGGGGTTGGCGGAGTTGACTACGGTGTTGGTTGAGCGGGCTAAGGCGTTGCTGTCGGCGGTGCGGGACGATACCGAGGGGGTGGTGTTGATGGCGCGGATGGCGGAGTGGAAGGCGAAAGCGCTCGGCACCCGACAATCGGCACTCGACGCTCGGCCCGAATGAGTCTCGGAACCTAACGATGGCCGACGAGGGTTGGACAGCCGCTCCCGCGCGGTTGGGACAGGCCCTCGAACACGCCTGGCGGGCCAATGTATTCCACTACGCGGCGTCGCTCGCTTTCTTGCAAGGCGCCCCGTTCCTGGTTCAGGCCGCCTGCGCCCGACTTCTTGGCCCCGATGACTTCGGGCGGCTCAGGGTGTTGGAAACGATCCTGGGCATTCTCCTTATTCCGGCGGGACTTGGATTGTCCTCAGCGATTGTCCGGTATGGATCCCTTGCTGTCGGCCGCGAGCAGATCGAAGGCTACTTGGGCCGTGCACTGGCGGTGTCGACGGGGTTCGGGGTGCTGTTTGCGGGGGTCGCCGCTGCTCTATTGCTGATTCTTCCGATCGAGTCCGGGCTCCGGTTTCCATTGCTCGTCCTGGTGTGGTCACTCCCGGTAACGAACGCGACCCGGATCGCTCTCAACTATCTGCAGGCTCGGCAGCGGGTCCGAGAGGTCGTGGGTCTCAACGTGCTCAGCGCGATCGTGGCGTTCGCTTTTGCAGTAGGCGGCGCGTGGTTCGCCCAGTTGAATGGCTGGACCTGGGGCCGGGTGGCGGGCGCGATCTTACCAGCGGTGCTTTTGGCTGTGCTGTTGCGATCTGAAATTGGGCGGCTTGCCCCGAAAGACGCGTTCCGTCCGATGCTTCGGTTTGGCCTTTTGATGGCCTTCAGTCTCGGGGTCGACAAGCTGGCCGGAACCGCCGATACCCTGTACATCCAGGCGTTCCTCGGCCAGTCTGGCCAAGTCGGACAGTACGGTGCGGCGTCTCTAGCGCTCCAAGCCGCCTCCCTTTTGCCGGTGGCGGCCATCGGTCTTGCGGTGCCGCGTCTTGCGGGAATGGCCGGCGACGTTGTCGAATTGGTCGGGTTTATTCGGCGTCATGTCGGCGTCTATCTGGTGGCCCTCGTCGGGCTGACCCTTGGGCTTGCTGTGTTTGGCCCGCCAGCGGTGCTCGCGGGGCTTGGTCCATCGTACGGTCCGGCCGCCCAGCTCATTCCCGTGTTGGCGCCGAGCCTGCTGCTCATTGGGCTGCTCCAGGCGGGTGGAGCCATGCTCATCGCATTCGACCGGGGGGACCTTGCCGTCTTGCAGAGCCTGACGGGGTTGGGCCTGAACGTCGCGCTGAACGCGTTCCTCCTGCCATCATACGGTCTTTGGGGCGCGGCCGTCGCCGCGGTGTTGACACAGGCCGCTCGGCTTGTGTTGATGTGGTTCCTTGTCCGAAGTGCGATGGGGCGAGCGCGTGGGGTAGCCGGATGACGTCCTCGCCATCGGGGCGGGCGTCTCTGGGGCCGTTGCCCATCGTGCTGGCTCCGGCGGCCCGGCTACTTCTCATCGCGCTGGTGGCCGCTGGGATCCTTTACAACAATGTCCTTCGCTGGTATCCCTTTGCGGCGGGGTTTTCGGTGAACGATCTGACCGGCCTTGAGAGCAATCTTGCCGGCATCGTTATCAACGTTGCGATCTACGGTTCCCTTCTGGTGGGGGTACTGTGCTCAGGGG
>JAYVJS010000581.1:0-9866 GCA_043769075.1 Gemmatimonadota bacterium
TGGGCCGCCGCGAGGCCGCTGATGCCCGCACCGACAATGACCAGGTCGTACCGTTGGCCGGTCGGGGCGGGCTCCGGCAGCCCGGCTAACAACTTGCCGTCACGAAGGGCGTGAAAAGCCTCATAGGCACCGACATGGGCCCCCCGGAGCCCGGTCAGGGCCGGCGGGTAGGCTGGTGGGGCCTCCTGGGCCGCCTCCAGCAGGCTTGGGAGGGCCAGGGCGCCACCCACCCCCACCGCCACGCCATCCAGAAAATCCCGCCGGGAGATCGCCCGATTCAAACCCAAGGTGCCGTCGTCGCTCATCGATTGAGTCTAGACGATTGCGGGTGGCAAAAACAAGCCGCCGGCGAGGTCAGAAGAACCCCGCCGGCGGTCTGTTTGTAAGGGAACGGGACGAGCGATCCCTTGTACTCGGCACCTCAGGAACTAGTTCTCTTGGTCGTCCACGATTCGGGGAGTGACCAGGATGATCAGGTCTTTCCGGTTTTCCGTGTTCGACGTGAAGCTAAACAAACTGCCCAGCAGCGGGAGGCTCGACAGGAGCGGGATCCCGGTCTTCGAACGGGTCACGGTGGTGACGGTCAGGCCGCCGATGACGGCGGTTTCGCCATCGCCCACCAGGATTTCGTTCTTGGTGTTCTGTTTGTCGATGATGAAGCCGAGGTCGGCGGCCGACAGCGTCTTGACCGCCGAGCGCTCGGTTTCGATTTGCAAGACGATCTGGCGGTTGTTGGTGACATGGGGTGTCACGTTCAACTTGATGCCGACTTCTTTGAACTGCACCGTCGCGCGGGGAGCCTGGGCGGCGCCGCCACCGAGGGAGCTCGCGTCAACGACCCGGATCGGAATTTCTTCACCGACCAGCAAGGACGCCTTCTTGTTGTCTTTCGTCGTAATGACGGGCTCGGTCTGCACGTCGGTCAAGTCGATCCGTTCGAGTGCCTGGAGGAAGCTGGTCAGTGAGAAACCGCCCAGGGCAATCGAGTAGGTCAAGTCGAGGGCCGTCGACTGGATGAAGGCGTCGGCGTTGGCCACCGCGGAGATCGAGTTCCCACCGAGGTCGACGATGTTGACGCCGGGGAGATAGGGCGCGTTGTCCTTTGTCGGATCGCCACGCTGAATGATCTTGTTGTAGAACTGCTGCCCGGTGGCCAGGTCGTACTTGAAGCCGAGCTGTTCGACGTCGGTCCGATCGACGAAGATGATCTTGGCCTGGATGGTGATTTGGGGCGGCCGGATGTCCAAGCCACGGACAAAGTCGACCAAGCCGGGAATCTGCGACCGCGAGTCGCTGATGATCAGCGAATTCGTCCCGGTGTCAGCCACCACACTGGCCCGTTTGGAGACGATCGACTTCACGGTCCCAACGAGATCGCCGGCGCTGGCATAGTTGATCTTGACGACCGCCGTTTCCCGGGGCTCGAGGGAATCGATGGCCGCCAGGGTTTCGGGAGCGTCGACTCGAAGAATGCCGCCGTCGACCTCTTGAACCGACAACCCGTACGCCCCAAGAATCGCTTTGAACGCGTCGGGCCATGGCTTGTCGCGGATCTCGGCGGTGATCTTGACGTCGATCGCTTTGCCCAGAATGATCGATCGACCGCTGATCGCCTGAAATCCGGCGATGACATCTTGGATGCTGGCGTTGTCCCAGCTGACCGTGAGCCGGGGCTCTTGGCGCTGTTGGACATTCGTCATCGCGGTGCCGGTCCGGGTCAACCGGCGCTCGGCGGCCGGGGTGACAACCGGATCGGGTTCCTCGGCCGCGGGTTCGACGATGTCGACTCTGGGCGCTGGTCGCGACTCCGCCTTGCCGGCCGCAAACAGCGACTGACTCGCGACAATCGAACCGGTCGACCAAGCCACGAAGGCCTCGTCGGCACCAAAGCCAACCCGAATCCCGTCCACCTCTTTCGTCACGGTGTAGGGCTTCAGCTTGTCCATGACCAGCACGACCCGCACCGTGCTCTTGTCGGTCTGGCGGACTCGCATGCCGATGACGCCGGCGCGGTTGACCCCGTCGTAGGTCGGCGTGAAGGCATCGGGAAGAACCGCACCCTCGACATCGATCACGATCCGCGCCGGATCGGCGAGGGTCATGTCTTTGACCGACACGGCCCCTTTAATCTGCACCACCAATTCAGCCCGACCGGGGGCGGAGACCAGGCGAACCGCCCGGACTTCACCATCAGTCGGCTCGGCACGCCGCGTGTTCGGGGCGGCCGCGAACGACAGAAACGCCGTCGCTACCAAGGACCAAGAGTTCAGGTTCATCGGATCTCCTCCTGCTTACGAAGCGACACGGTTTCTTGCCGTTCACTGCCAAAGTCATCAACTGAGAATGTGACATCTTTCGGGCGAACTGTCGTGAGCCGAATCCGACCGAGTCGGTCGCCCGGCCGCATACTGTACTTCTTGCCGCCGATTTTTTCCCGCAAGACGATCACACTGCTGCCGGGATTTCTGGTATCGTAGTAGATCGCAACCAGCGTGAGGTCGGGGAGCTCCGGGCCGATTTTGGTGTTCGAGAGCAAGGACACGAACGGATCGCGGCTTCCCCCGGCATAGGAGAACGTCTCCCGGCCCTTCATGTCGGAATTCGGCTCGACGGGAGCGGTGGAATCGGTAGGCACCGCGGCAACGGCGGCGGTTTCAGCCGGGGCTACTTTGGCCGCGGGCGTCGAATCGGGGACCGCCTTCGGGGTCTCCTTCACCGAAGCCGGCGCGAGGGCCGCCTGTTTTGCCTCCGCATCGCCGCCGCTGCCGCACCCGGTCGTGCCGAGTGACATCGCAACGAACAACGCGAGGACCGTCTTAGTTACCACCCTGCCCTCCTTCTTGCGTCGGGACGCCCTTCACGTAGGTCCGAATCTGAAACTTGGCTTCGAGCATGGCCTTATTGTCATCGCCCAACGCTTTCGCTTGCGCGGCCGGCGCGGAGACGATCGTCACATCATAGGGCACGATGATCCGGCGCAAACTGGCGATGTCCGAAAGGAACTCGCCGATCTGATCGTATCGGCCGATGACGGACAACTTGTAGGCATAGGTGTCGAACGGCGCCGGGCCCGCCGCGACCGGCTGCGGCACGACTTCGGCGAGATTGACCCCTCGGATCTTGGCGCGGGTCGAGATGTCATCGAGCAGGTTCGGGACTTCGTTCCGCTCCGGTACCAACTGACGCAGAATGGTCAAGGTGCCTCGGTGCGACTCGATCTTGTTCTTGAGATCTTCGATCGTACCCCGAGCCAAGTCGCGTTTGACACTGTCGGTCTGTGACTCGAGAAACGTGATCGAGTCCTGGACGGTCTTGATCTGTTCCTTCTTGACCGCCACACCCTGAAAACCCAACATGTTGACGACTTCGCCGGAGTAGAACATGTAGCCGACTGCACCGGCCAAGACCAAGCCCAAAACCGGAGCCGCTTTCGGATTGTCGAGCATGCCCATGATTCAGTCCTCCTTCTGCGCGACGGTCGTCGGCTTGACCGCGGGCGCCGCGGTGCTATCGCCGGCTTCCGCTGGTCGGGGTGCGCTCGGCTTGCTGTAGGTCGCCTTGAGCACGAAGGCCGTCACCGCCCGATTCTGGTCCAACACGGTGTTCGCCGAGATCGCCGTCACGTCTTGGAGATAGGGCGAATCCTCCAGCTGCCGGATCAGTCGGGTATAGCCCTGAATATCAACGGTGCGGCCCCGAATATCGATTTGCACCGGGGGAGCCACAACGACCTTCACCGTCGTGTCGGTCACCGGCGCCGGAGCGGTGGCAACATACTGCACGTCTGTGAGCCAGGTGAATTGGGGAACCGCCCGTGCGACTTCATCGAAAATCCGGGGCCAGGTGTACCGATCACCATCCACGGTCCGGATCGTGGCGATCTGCGCTTGGATCGAATCGCGAACCGATTCCAGCCGGCGCTTCTCACCGAGGAAGGCCCGGAACCGTTGATTCTCGGTTCGGGCTTGTTCCAGCTTGGGCTCCAGGCCGGCGAGTTCGTTGCTGGCGGCCAGTTGGGTCATCCCAACGTAGCCAAGCCACCCGACGCTCGCCGCGAGCGCCCCGAGGCGCCAGGGATCCTTGATCTTCTGCCCGGCGCTCTTCAGCTGCGATCCAATCGCCGCCAGCGGCGATGCACTGACGGTGCGCTTGTGGCCGGGCTTGAGATTGATACTAATCATTGAAGTCTGTATCCCCCTTCTACGGTCACGCCGCTTGCCGCAGGGCAAGGCCGACGGGCAACATGAGCAGCGGCGCCACTTCGTCCACATTCATCGAATCGAACACGCCGTCCGCTACCTGGATCCGCTCGAGCGGATTGGCCAACTGGACCGGCATCTTCAGCCGTTCACCCAGCACCTTGGCGAGGCCGGGAATCCGGGCGCCGCCGCCAGAAAGAAAGAGCCGACTCAAACCAGCGGCCGAGCGGCTGGAGGTCTGAAGAAAGGCGGCGGCCCGTTCGACACCAACGGCCAGTTCTTCGCCCCGGCTGAGCAGGAACGGAGTCAAGATATCGGAGGCCTCGAAGCCTTGCAGCAGCTTGTGGGCTTCGTCGGCCGTCAACCCACGCTCCCGCTGGAGGTCCTCACGGAACCGCCGGGTCCCGACCGGAAGGTCGCGGGTCAGCACCGGCACGCCCTCGTCCAGAATATTTACGTTGGTGATTTCGTGACCGATATTCACCAATCCAACGATGCCCTTCATGGCATCGGGGTAATTGACTTCGAAGGCATTGTGGAGCGCAAAGGCGTCGACATCGATGATCGAGGGCTCGATCCCGATGTCTTTGAGCAACGACACCTTGGTCTCGACCAGCTCCCGTTTGGCGGCAACCAGGAGCACCGACATCTGGAGGCCTTCCGATTCCGGATCGAGGATCTGGAAGTCGAGTTCGACGTTGTCCATGTCGAACGGCACGTGCTGCTCCGCTTCCCAGCGAATCAACTCGCGAGCTTCGCCTTCCCGCATCCGATCCATCGGAATCTTCTTGATGATCACGTCGCGACCGCCGACGGCGGTCACCACGTTTTTGGGCTTGATGCCGAGTTCCTGGAACAAGCCTCGGACCGCGTCGGCGACGATGCCGGGGTCCATGACTTCACCCTCGACGATGGCGTCGTCGACGAGTGCTCGCATCCCCACCTTCGAAAGGATCGGTTCGCCCGACCCATGCGAGATCACCACCATCTTGATGAGTCCGCTCCCGATGTCGAGGCCGACCGTGGTCTTACTGCGGTTGAACAATCCCATGCTTCGCACCGGTGCCAAGATGGTTGACGGTGACGCTAGACACAGCGCAACCTATTGTCAAGCACGTGACCAACCCCGGGTCACGGCATCTAAACTCTTTTGCTGCAACAGCTTGCAGACCGATCTCGAGACTTCGGCAGGTCAAAATCCCAGTTGTGGAACTTCGCCCTGATGATCCAGAAATCACTCCGATGCGATCCTCTGGGGGCAACGGCTATGCCAAGCCTAGCAGCGTCCGGCACACCTTCGCATCCGAACGCCTAAATCATCCACTTGCAACGCCTTACAGCTTGGGCCCTCGGCAGCCGACGAGGGTTGCATTCGACCGATCGCCCCGGACTTTCGCAAAGTTCCGGAAGGTCAGGGCGAACCGCTACTGGAATCCATGCACTCGATACCGCCGAATCAGAATCGGTCGATTGGCGGAATCGCCTAAAACAGCACCGTCTTGAACCAACCACCCCCGATGCGCCTGGGCAAGCGCGCGGCCGGCCCGATCCCTCAGGACCGCTTCAACCGACACCAGCCAGAGCCCGGGCCCAACCTGTTCGACCTGGCCCGGTCCGACCGAGTCGCGCCATCCGACTGGTCGAGCCCGGAGCGAATCGACCCATGCCGTCTCCATGATCTCGGTCAAGGAACCCGTGGCGGCCGCCGACACCTTGACCGTCCGAAACGCCGACTTGCCGGTCGCGATTTCCAGGGCCCCGATCGGCACGGCGGCCCCAATGGCGAGAGAAACCGAAAACAGGACCCCCAACGCCATGACCATCATGGCCGGTTTTCGAAGCGAACGGCGATCAATTGACTGTCGAGCACCACCGAGGCCCGACCGGCACCGAGCCCCAAGTCTCGCTTGGTTGTTGCCCGCAGCGTCACATCGACTCCGCACACCCTTGCCAACGGCGCCGGCATCCCGTCACAACCCCAACCCACCACGGTGAGGCCGGCAGGGCCAGCCAAGTGGCTCGCCACCGGCTGCACGATGGCCCCGGCCGAGAGCCCCTCGAGACCGAATTGCCACAGCGTGCCCCCGCCGTAGCTCCGGGCCCGCACCACCTCGAACACCCGGGCCACCGCTCCGGTGCCCAATCGCCAACGGGCAATCGCCGTCGTATCGAGGGCCGTGACGAACTGATGGCCGGGCTCGCCCAAAGGACAACTGACCGCGGCGGGCCCGGCGATCAGCGGGATCGGGACCCAAGCATCGATCGCGCCGGCTGAATCGCCGGCCGCGTAGACCAGGAGGCTATCCCGACCGGCAACCGGGCGGCGGGGGACCCACCGGCTCAGACGGCCCGGCGTGAGTACCACCGAATCCGGGGACAGGCGACAGATCTGCACGAGGCCCCGGTCCGCCCGGTAGTCGACCGCCGAGGGGCCCAACGCCACCAGATCCGGCCCTGCCGCCGAGTCGGCGCCTAACGACGCCCACTCGGCCCGCAGGACGCCCCAAATACTCCGGCTTGCCCCCGTCGAGCCAACCCGTTCGACCCGGCTCCGGAGCACAGCGGTGACCGACGCCGTCGAGGTCAACACCAATGATCCCAATATGGCCGCCATGGTCATTGCGATCAGGAGCTCGATCAGGGTCACGCCTCGGCGGCCGGTCATCGACATGGAAACCCCGTAACGATTGTATCGACCAACACCCGGCCCGCCGCGAGCCCCCGGACCTCGAGCGTCACCTTCAGCGCGACCGAATCTGCCCGAATCAACCAATCCAAACCAACCCCTTCCGGGGTGGTCCGGCCGCCGGCCATTGGAGCAACGCAGTTCGGCGCCAGGAGCCGGTAGTCGCGCTCCAACCGGATCAGCTCCCGTTCAGCGGCCGTTGCCATGAGGGTCCAGCGGCGCCCGAGCGCCGCAGCTTGGGTGGTGATCATGGTGACGCGGGCGAGGAGACAGAGCCCCACAGTCAGAACGACCAGGGCGAACAGGACTTCGAGGAGGGTAAACCCGCGGTGATCGTTGGCCATAGGGCCAACTTGGGGATCAAGGGGCCTTTGGTGGTAACCAATTCAACGCGACGGGGAGCCGATCAACGCGAATCGGCCGGACATCAGGCGAGGCCGTACCGCCGCAGTTTGTAAAAGAGGGTCCGGAGGCTGATCCGGAGGAGCCGAGCCGCTTCGCGCCGGGTACCGCCGCAAGCGGCCAAGGCCCGAATGATGATTTCGCGCTCGAACGCTTCGACCTGGGGCTTCAGGGCAAACTCACTGGCGGATCCGCCCGGTCCCGACCGGCCGGCGTTCACCAGGATCGGGAAGTCGGTCCGATCGAGCTTTCCGGTCTGGCTCAACACCGCCGCCCGTTCGACCACTTGGCGGAGCTCGCGGACATTGCCGGGCCAGGAGTAAGCCACCAGAGCGGCGATCGCTTGCGGGCTGACGCTGATCGGACGACCGGTCTTCGCCGCCACCTGCTGGAGGAAATGAGTGACCAGGGCGGGAATGTCATCGCGCCGGTCACGCAGGGCCGGCAAGTCGAGCTTGGTCATCCCGAGGCGCACGGCCAGTTCGGGCCGGAGTTTGCCTTCGTCGATCAACCGCCCCAATTGCGCATCGGCCGTTGCCATCAGGCGAACGTCGGTCTCAACGAGGGTCGCGACACCCCCGCTTTGTCCGTTGCCGTTCCCCCTATCGGTGCCGTTCCCGGGTCCGAGACGGGTCACCAAGAAACTCTGACTCTCGGCGGTCAGCGCCTCGATGTCCTCGAGCAGCAGCGTACCTCGGCTCGCCGAGCGCCAGACGCTGGTCGGGTCGCCGGCGTTCTGGGTACCGGGCCCGTCAACCCCAAAGAAGTCCGGCGAGGCGTGGCAATCGATCGCCACGAAGGCGCCGTCACCCCGGCGGCTGAACCGATGCATCGCCCGAGCCAGTAGGGCCTTGCCGGTGCCCCGCTCGCCGGTAATCAGAATCGACTGATCCGATGCGGCAGCCCGGGCAGCCACTTCGAGGATGGTCCGCATCTTGGAGTCTTCCGCGACCAGCATCGGCTCGAGACCCTTGGAGCCGATCGTGGCCCGAAGGGTCGCGACTTCGTGCCGAAGCCGCTCCCGTTCGTCGGTCTGGCGAAGCGCCATCAGAATCTCTTCCGGCAACGCCGGCTTCCGGAGGAAGCCATCGGCCCCTTCCCGGAGCGCCGCGCTCGCACTGGCCGACTCCGAGGGGCCGCCGCACACCAGGACGACGCCGCTACCACCGCCACTTCGATACCGCCGCAAGAACGCGAGACCGCCATCGGCCGGAAACGCGAGGTCGCAGACGATGGTCCGGATCCCGCAGGCCTGGGCCTCCAGCAAGGCGGCTTCGGGATCGCGCCGGGCAATCACCTCGTAGCCGACATCTTCCAAATAGGGCGCAATCGAATGCTTGAGCGAACCGTCGGCGTCGAGTAGCAAGACTCTCATTGGACTAGTCCTGTCAAAGCCGACAAGCGCGTCGCCCGGACCGGAACCGGTCGAGCCGACGCGAAGGTGCGAGCCCGGGCGGGCCAATCAGGAGCAGATAACCAGGCCATCAATCGTGCTCGCGGCCCCGCCACCGACTTGGACCGTGCAGGTCGTCAGGCCCCCGGTGATGGTGCTGTTCGAAACCGTCGCCGTGTAACCCGACACCGCCGGTGCAGCGGAGGCCGAGTTGCCGGGCGAAAAGTTGTAGTTGGTGGCCACCTGCAGCTGGGCGATGGTCGCAAAGGCTCCGAAATCGGCCCAATACGCTTCCTGCGCCGTCATGATGTTGCGGACGTCAGTCTTGACTGAGGCCAGCTTGGCCTTGTCCTTGGTGGCCGCAAACTTGGGGATGGCGATCGTCGCCAAGATCCCGATGATGACCACCACGATCAGGAGCTCGATCAAAGTGAAGCCGGCTTTCGCATGTTTCGCCACGATGTCCTCCTGGTCGTCGAGTGTGAGCGGTAAGGCTTAGTGGTTGGGGGCGGTTGCCCGCCCCCTCACACCGTTGATTACGAGCAGACGATGACGCCGTCGAGGGTCGAGGCGGCACCGGCACCAACCTGCGAGGTGCAGGTCTTGATCGTGGAGCTGATGCTGGAGTTGGTCACCGTGATGGTGAAGCCGCTGGCGACGCCGGCAGCCGCGCCGGTGTTGCCGCTCGACAGCGAGAAGTTGCTCGCGGTCACCAGCTGGGCCAAGCTGCCGTAGGTCGCGTAGTCAGAGAAATACGCTTCCTGGGCGGTCATCGCGTTCCGAACGTCGGTCTTGACCGAGGCCAATTTGGCCTTGTCCTTGGTGGCCGCGAACTTCGGGATCGCGATAGCGGCCAAGATGCCGATGATGACGACGACGATCAACAACTCGATCAACGTGAAACCCTTACGATTAAACATTTGCTGCCTCCAAGAGTGAGTGTGCCTTCGCTATTCAGAACCAAGCGGTGTCGCCCGTCCGGTAACATGAAGAGCAACGTTGGTGCCAACTGTACCCGTTTCTTCTAACACGTTGCCTTTTAATGCGTTACAACGTGATTGCAGTTGACAGCGCAACTCCTCGTCGGCCGATTCTCGTTGGGATTTGCGGGAGTGGGGCCAGGGACAAGAGGCGGTCCGGCCCGACCGGAAAAGCCAGAGGGGCGGCCGTTGGCCGCCCCTCTGAC
>JAYVJS010000582.1:0-3071 GCA_043769075.1 Gemmatimonadota bacterium
CGGATCTCGACCATGGACGGCCAGTCGGTGTTCGGGATCCCGACCTCGCTCGACGACCACCCGACCGCGCTCGAGGTCTATGTCCGTCCGCTCGACGATGAAGACACCGAGCTCGCCCTGAGTCTGACGAGCATTGAAGCGGTAGAGTTAGCCTGACGTTGCAAGGAATGAAACATCCTGCAACATTGGGACGTAGGCTGGAACAATTCCGGTCGAGCGGTCAGGTGCACAGGTCCATACCGGGTAAAAAGCTGCTATCCATTGAGTTACGGAGGACGACCCGAGTGGGCCCTGAAACAATCATACCGCTCGTCGGCATGCTCACCGGGGTCATCGCAACCGGGGCCGTGGCCTGGACCGTCATCCGGGTGTTCCAAGGCCCGGTCGGCCAAGCCGTGGCCCGGCGAATTCAGGGCAAGTCGGGCGGCGGCGATCCCGAGGTGCTCCACGAGGTTCTTGAACTCCGGAGTCACGTCGAAGAGTTGAGTCAACGTCTGGGCGAGGCCGAGGAACGGCTCGACTTCAGCGAACGGCTTCTGGCTCAGCGGACGTTGGCCGAGGTCGAGGTCAAGGGTCCATGATCATCCGAATCGGATAGCCATCAATGGAAGACATTCTCGCGATCATTTTCATCTTCGGCGGAGCCACCCTCGCGTTCGTCGCCTATAGTCCGATCGGCAAGGCGATTGCGGCGAGGATCCGAGGGGAAACCCCGGGCGCCATGGCGGCGCTGCAGGGAACCGACCCCGCGGTGGTCGAGGAGCTGGACCGGCTTCGCGATGAATTGGCCGAAATCCACGAGCGCCTCGATTTCACCGAGCGGCTGGTGGCAAGCCGGACTGAGCCAGGTGCCTTGAAACAGCCGGAGGCCTAGATGCAAGCGTTACCACCGATACCACCGATACCACCGATGCCGCCGGAGCTGGTCTTTCAATCGGGCCCCCCGGAGAAGTTGATCATTGGGATCGTGATAGTGGTGGGATTCGTGGTGGCGGGGGTGATCTTGGCGCCGCTGATCAGAGCCCTGGCCAGACGGATTGAAGGAAAGAGCGTCGACGCCGGTTTAGCGGCGGAAATCGATCACCTTCGGACCCGGGTCGCGGAGCTCGAAGGGGTCCAGGATCGAGTGGCGGAACTCGAAGAACGGGTCGACTTTTCAGAACGGCTGCTGACCCAAGGGCGCGACCAAGCAGCGATCGCACGGGAGAAATAACATGGATCCGGGAGATGTCGCCCCAACGATCATGTTTTCGCTGTTCGCCTTGATCACCGGTGCCGTGATGATCTTTCGAGGCCCGGTCGGCCGGGCATTGGCTCGGCGGATCGAGGGTGACCTTGGGGCCTCACCGGAGCTCGAGGCCCGGTTGAACGACCTCGAAGCCCGCTTGGCCGCCGGCGAGCAGGAGCGGGCCGAGTTGGCGGAGCGGCTGGACTTTGCTGAGCGTCTGGTGCTTGAAGCGAAGGATCACCCGAAAGGGCTCCCACGATGAGTTGGTTTCGGAAGAACCTCGGCCTCGACTTCTTTGATCTGAGCGTCCATGTGGTGCTCACCGGCATAGCGATGGGGTTCGTCGCGTCGGTGCTGCCGCACACGGCGCGGAACGAAAGCCTGATGTTTATAGTGGCGGGGTCGTCGATTGGGTTGCTTGCCTGGCGGCGCCAGCGCGGGTTGAAACAGCTGGCCTCCGACCCCTCGGTTGGCCTGTCGACCGGCCAGATGGCCGCCGCCCGGCTCGAAGAGTTGGAAACCAGGGTGGCCGAATTGGAAACCAACGAGGCCCGGATGCTCGAGCTCGAGGAACGGCTGGATTTTGCCGAGCGGATGTTAGCTCAGGGCACCGGCGAGCGGGCCCTGCCGGCCGGTCGAGAGCGCCAATGAGCTGGTTCAAGGGCCACTTCGGGCTCGACGCGGTGGACACCGTCATTCACGTCGCGGTCACCGGCTGCGCGATAATTATGGCAGCGATCGTCATCGGTCCCCCCGCGTCGTTGTTTCTCGCCGTCAAAGTCGGGGCGATATCGTTGGTGCTGTTTGGGTGGCGGCGACATCGGGCGCTCCGACGGATGGCCGCTGAGTCGGAAGTCGGCCTCACCTCAGGGCAGGTGGATGCCGGACGCTGGGCGGACATGGAACAGCGCTTGGCCGACCTGGAAGCGGCCCAATCTCGGGTGGCGGAACTCGAGGAACGGCTTGATTTCACCGAGCGGCTCCTGGCCGCACCGGAGCGGGACCGCCACATGATTCGAGATCGCGCCCATGGGTGAGTCCGGATTCTTCGCGCTCTTTATCTCGATCGGGGCCATGGCTGTTGCGTTGCTCGTCGGCCCGATGGGCCAAGCGATCGGGCGGCGAATCGCCGGCGAAAGGAAGGGCCCCGACTCGGGCCTCTCCACCGGTGAGATGGCGGCCGAGCGGATTGCCCAGCTGGAGAACCGGGTCCAGGAAATGGAAGAGCGGCTCGACTTCGCCGAGCGGGTCCTCCTCAAGGGCGGCCAGTCGGAACCGGTAGGGGAGGACACCCCGCGATGAATCCCGATCGACGGAGCTTCCCGATCATAGCCGTTGTCGGCGGATCGGTAGCGGCCCTAGTCGCCCATGGGATCATGTCGGTCGCGCTCGGACCGGGATACGCCATCCCGGTCACGATCATCGGGGCGATTGGGGCCACCATTGTGCTTCGGGGGCCGCTCGGCCAAGCGATTGCCGAGCGGATCCGGGGTGGCGGCGGAAGTGAGTTGCCGCCGGAACAGGTGTTGAACGAACTCGACGATCTCAGGACCCGGATTACGGAGCTGGAAGAGCGGACAGATTTTTCGGAGCGGATGCTGGCCCAACGGCGCCAGAGCGAGTCGGATTCGGCGTAGCTCGTAGCGGGAGGCCCCCTCGCGGCGGGAGGTTCCCGCGGCTGCTGGAGTGGCCCGATCTTTGAGGAGGGAGTGGCATGGTTACCAAAGAAGACTTACAGTCGTTCATCGACCGCCTCGAGGGTGGCACCGCTGACTCCCGGGAGGTCGAGCCCGGACTCTGGGTCATCAAGAGCCTCGGAGGCGCCGAAGTTGTGGTGACCTAC
>JAYVJS010000583.1:0-5632 GCA_043769075.1 Gemmatimonadota bacterium
CCATATGAACGGGTACAACTTTACGGATCGAGTGCGGAAAGTTCTCCAGATGGCACGGGAGGAAGCCGCTCGGCTCCATCATGAGTACGTTGGGACCGAACACATTCTGCTCGGGTTGATCCGCGAGGGAGAAGGGGTGGCGGCGGCCGTCCTCACGAACCTGAACGTCGATCTTGAAGAGGTCCAGCAGAAAATCGAGGAAACGGTCAAGAAAGGAAAGGCCTCTTCGGCGCCGGGGCCTGACTTGCCGTATACATCGAGGGCCAAAAAGGTCCTCGAGTTGGCTATGACCGAGGCTCGGGAACTGAATCACTCTTACGTCGGGACCGAGCACCTGCTGCTCGGCCTTCTCCGAGAAGAGAAAGGCATTGCCGCTCAGGTCCTGACCGATGCCGGTGTCACTCTTGAGCAGTCGCGTGCCGAAACGCTGCGTTTGCTCGGGAGTGAAATGCCGCCGCAATCATCCGGGGCCGCGCCATCAACGCCTCCGAGCTCCCCGAGCCAGAAGACCGAAAAGAAATCGAAGACGCCGGCCCTCGATCATTTCTGCCGGGACTTGACCCAGTTGGCAACCGAAGGCCAGCTCGATCCGACCATCGGACGTCAGAAGGAAATCCAGCGCGTCATGGAGATCCTGGCCCGAAGAAAAAAGAACAACCCGGTGCTGATCGGGGAGCCGGGAGTCGGGAAGACGGCCATCGTCGAGGGCCTCGCGATCATGATCGCGACCAACACCTGTCCGGATGTCCTCCGTGATCATCGGGTGCTCTCACTCGACATGGCGGCGGTCATTGCCGGGACAAAGTATCGGGGCCAATTCGAAGAGCGGCTCAAGGCCGTGATGAACGAGATTGCCCAGAACAAGAGCATCATCTTGTTCATCGACGAATTGCATACCTTGGTCGGTGCCGGCGCCGCTGAAGGAGCCATCGACGCCTCGAACATGCTCAAGCCCGCGCTGGCCCGGGGCGAGTTGCAGTGCGTCGGTGCTTCGACGTTGAATGAGTATCGCAAGTACATCGAGAAAGATGGCGCCCTCGAGCGGCGGTTCCAGGCGGTGGTGGTCGATCCGCCGTCGGTCCCGGAAACCATTGAGATCCTGAAGGGCCTTCGTAAGAAGTATGAGGACCACCACCGTGTGGTCATTCCCGATGCGTCGCTCGTTGCGGCGGCGGAGCTGTCGGAACGCTACATCACCGACCGGTTCCTTCCGGACAAGGCGATCGACGTGATCGACGAGGCCGGAGCTCGGGCCCGGTTGGCTACCCAGGCCCCCCCGCCGGAACTGTCGCAACTCAAGGGCGAGTTGGACAAGGTCAATCAGGAAAAGGAGAATGCGGTTCGCGACCAGAATTTTGAGCGGGCCGCCGCCCTTCGGGATTCCGAGCGCGACCTTCAGAACAAAATCCGGCTCAAGCAGGAGGAGTGGGAGCGCGACCGCCAGAGCCGGCGCCCGGTCATCGACGAGGAAGCGATCGGCTTCATCGTGTCGCGATGGACCGGAATTCCGCTGACCCGACTGCAAGAAGCCGAAACGGCTCGGCTGCTTCGGATGGAAGAGGAGATCCACAAGACGGTGGTCGGCCAGGACGAGGCTATTGCGGCCGTCTCCCGGGCCATTCGGCGTTCGCGAGCTGGCCTCAAGGATCCGCGGCGGCCGATCGGCTCCTTCATATTCTCAGGCCCCACTGGGGTCGGGAAAACAGAGTTGGCTCGTTCGTTGGCCCAGTTCCTCTTCGCCGATCCCGCCGCCCTTATTCGGGTGGACATGTCGGAATACATGGAGAAGTTTTCGGTGTCCCGGCTGATTGGCGCCCCCCCGGGCTACGTCGGATACGAAGATTCCGGTACCCTGACGAAGGCCGTTCGACGGAAGCCCTATTCAGTGGTGCTCCTCGACGAGATCGAGAAGGCCCATCCCGACGTCTTCAATATCCTGCTCCAGGTGCTCGATGAGGGTCACCTGACCGACAACTATGGTCGGGTGATCGATTTCAAGAATACCGTTGTGATCATGACCTCGAACGTTGGGGCCCGGGACATTACCCAGAACAAGTCGCTGGGATTCCACCAGGGCGGCGGGGCCCAGTCGTTTGCGAAAATCGCCGAAACGGTGAAAGAGGAAATCGCGAAGGTCTTCAATCCGGAGTTCCTGAACCGGGTCGACGATGTCATCGTGTTCCATCCGCTCGACAAGGAACACATCAACAAGATTGTCTCGATTCTTCTCAAGGATCTCGACAAGCGAGTGGGCCACGAAGTCCGATTGTCGGCCCCCGCGGCCGATTTCTTGGTGACCAAGGGATACGATCAGAACTACGGGGCGCGGCCGCTCAAGCGGGCCATCCAGAAGTACATCGAGGATCCGCTGTCCGAGCGTTTGTTGTCGGGCGAAATCACCCGCGGCGAGGAAATCGAAGTGGATCTGGCCCCCGAGGGGGACCGACTCGTCTTCCGAACCCTCTCCCAGTCGCCCTCTGTAGGGTGATGTCGGCGTTGGGTTGGGCACGGGTGCGCAGGTCGCTCCATGGGCTGGCAGTCGCCGCCGGCATGATGCTGGCGGCGATCGTGACCCGGCCGGTTCTGGCCCAGGACCCGGCGGCGGCCCTCGCGGTCCCCTCGGTCGACAGCGTCGCGGTTCAGGGTAACGTTCGCCTGCGGTCCGAAGAAATCATCGGGTTCACCGGAATCCAGCTGTTCCAGCCGTTCAACTATCGCAGCATCCAGCGAGCCATCACGGCGCTCTACGCGACCGGTCAGTTCGACGACGTCACCGTCGATGGCAAGGAGCTTGAGACCGGCGGCTACCTCGTCACCATCATCGTCAAAGAACGGCCGGTCTTACGGCGCTGGAAGATTCGAGGCGTCGAGAAGTTGGAAGAGTCGGCGGTGCGCAAGAAGGTCGCCGTGCTCGAAGGCCGAGCGATCGACCGGGTGGCGGTGGCCCACTCGGTGGCGGCGATCGACTCGCTCTACAAGAAGAAGGGCTACTACGCCGCCACCGTGTCGACGGTCGAAACCCGGGCCGATTCGACCAATGCCGTCGAGGTCGCCTTTGTCGTGAAAGAAGGCGGCCGGGTCGCCATCAGCCAGGTGGTCATCGAGGGCAATGAGAAGTTTCCGGACCAAGCGATTATCAAGGGCATGTCGTCCAAGCCGGAAGGATTCTGGTGGTTCCGGAAGGGCGAATACACCGAGGATAAAGTCGAGGACGACGTCCGGAACAAGATTCCCCAATGGTATGCCGATCGAGGGCACGTTGATCTCCGGGTTCTCCGTGACACGCTGGTCACCGACAGCACCCCGGGAAAGGCTATCCTCAAGATCACCGTCGACGAAGGCAAGCCGTATCGGGTCGGGGCGTTCGACGTCGTCGGCAACCGACGGTTCTCGTCCGATGAGCTCAGTCTCTACTTCCCGTTCGGCACCGCGGTCGTCGCTGGGAACGGTAAGGACGTGGGGATTCCGTTCAGTAAGGCCGATTGGGAAGCCGCCACCGAGAAGGTCCGGAATCTCTACTCGAACAATGGGTACATCACCTCGCAGGTTGAGCCGGAGGAGGTCCGCCGGACTGGTCCAGCCGGTCAGCCGCTCGTGGACCTGCGTTGGCGGATCTTCGAGGGCCAACCGGCCACCGTCAATAAGATCATCATCCTCGGCAATGACATCACCCACGAGCGGGTCATTCGGGAGCAGATTGTGCTCCTGCCAGGGGCGACGTTCAATCGGGATGCGCTGATCCGATCGTATCAGAATGTCTCGAATCTGAATTTCTTCGAACAGCCGGTGTCGGCGCCCGATGTGCAACAATCCGAGAACGGAGCCGATGTCGACGTCACCTTCCGAGTGAAGGAGCGAAACACCGGCAACGTCAATTTCGGCGCTTCGGTCGGGCAGGGGGTCGGCGTCGGAGGATTCTTGGGACTGGAGCAGCCCAACCTGTTTGGGAAGGGCAAGCGCGGGAAGGTCCAATGGCAGTTTGGCCGGAACATCAACGACTTCAACTTGAGCTACTCCGATCCGGCTATTCGCGATAGCCGGATCTCGGGCACACTGACATTGTTCAACAGCCGGCAACGGTTTACGGTTGGGAATCTCGGACGAATTCGGCGCAAGGGCGCCAATTTGCAGCTGGGGTTTCCGCTGTTCGGGTCGCGGTATACCCGGGTGTTCGCGTCGTATGGCTTCCAGCAGAACCGGTTCACGGATACGCCGGCCGATCTTGCCGATCGATTTCGTTGCGACAACAGTTGTAGCCGATCGTCCTTGGGTGTCAGTCTGGTGCGGGACACCCGGGTGGGACTGCCGTTCCCGATCGGGGGGAGTTCGGTTACCACCTCGGGCGAGTTTAACGGTGGGTTCCTTGGCGGGAGCGGCCAGTACCAGAAGATCGACCTCGAGGGCAACTGGTTCACGCCGCTCGGCCGCGCCGGTGGTGATGCGTTCGGCGGGGGCGTCCAGTTTACGCTCGGATTCAAAGCCAAGAGCGGGTTTGTCTTCGGCGATGTCGGGCCGTTTTTCACCGAACTCTACTCCCTGGGCGGGGTCCAGTATGGGGTGCCGCTCCGGGGCTACGACGAATTTTCGATCACGCCGCTCGGCTACGATCCGAGCGCCAGTGGGTCGCAAGTTCAGCCGGGCTCGTTCGGGAAAGCGTATGCGGCGTTTACGATCGAGGCTGGGGCTCGACTCAGTCAACAGTTTTACGTGAACGTGTTCACGGATGCCGGCAACGTCTATGGGCGGGCCCGGCAGTTCAATCCGACACGGTTGTTCCGCAGTGTGGGCGCGGGGGTGGCACTAATCTCACCCCTCGGGCCCATCGGGATTGATCTTGGCTACGGCCTGGATCGGACCGATCAGGCCGGCAAGCCCAAACCCGGCTGGCAGCTTCATTTCCGACTGGGCAATTTCTTCTAACCCGGCTCCCTCGGGAAAACGGTATCGGTGGAGGACCATCATGTTTTCTGTTCGTACGACCCTCTCGGTGTTCTGGCTCGTCTTGGTGGGCGCGGGCTCGGCGTTCGCGCAAGCCACGCCCCTCAAGCCTCAGCCGCAGTCGGCTCCGCCCCCGACGGGGGCGTCCAAGGTGGCGTTCATCAACGTCCAGGCGTTGATCAAGGGCATGCCTGGGTACGCCCAGGCTGAGAGCACCTGGACCAAAGACGCCGAGGGGGCCAACGGCGAAGCCGTGAAGCTGCGGGCGACCTTCGATTCCGCGGTGGCTCAGTATCAACAGCAGCAGGCGTTGATGACCGCGTCAGCCCGAACGGCCAAAGAGAAGGCGCTTGGGGCGCAACAGGACTCGCTCCAGGCCAAGCTGCAGCAGCTGCAAGCACGGGTTGCTAACAAGGAACGAGAGCTTCTGGGGCCGATTCAAGAGCGGCTCAAGTCGATCATTGATGGTGTCCGGGCTGAGGGCAATTACGTCATGATCATTGATCTGTCGACCGATCAGGCCGCCCACATCGTCTCGTACGACAAATCGGCGGACATTACGATTCGGGTGGCCCAACGACTTGCACAGGGGCAGTCGAACTAGGGTGCCGGATGCCGCGGTGGCTCTGACCGCGGCGGCTGTTGCAACCTTGGTTGGCGGCCGCCTCGAGGGGGACGGGTCCGTTGAGATTCG
>JAYVJS010000584.1:0-2402 GCA_043769075.1 Gemmatimonadota bacterium
ACGTTTTGCGGCGACCTATGCCTGCCGGGCCGCGGTCAAAGCCGGGATGCCGCTGTCGGCGCCCGAGATCCAGAACCTTCTCCTCCGGCTCTTCGAAACGGAGTTGCCTCCCCACGACGTCCACGGGCGGTCGACGATCGTGACGCTGGCGGTCGACGAACTGGAACGCCGGTTTGGGCGACGTTAGGGTTCCGGTCATCCTCGGCCCAACCGCGATCGGGAAAACGGCGGCCGCCTTGGCGTTGGCCGAGTGGTGGCCGCTCGAGGTGGTGTCTGCCGATTCCCGTCAGATCTATCGCCGTCTTGATATCGGTACCGCGAAGCCGACCCGGAAGGAACGGCAGCGGGTGGTCCACCACGGGATCGACATCGCCGACGTGGGTTGCCGGTACAACGCCGGCCGGTTCGCGCTCGACGCCGAGGGGTGGATCAAAGACATCCGGCTCCGGGACAAACTCCCGGTGGTGGTTGGTGGCACCGGGCTGTACGTCCGGTCGCTGGTCGAAGGGCTGTTTCTCGAACCCCCGCTTGACCCGACCCGCCGCCGGGCGGTCGCGAGCTGGGTCGAACAACTCGGCACGGCGGACCTGGTTCGATGGGCGTCTCGGCTTGACCCGGGGTTTCGGGGAGGGGGGCGTCAGCGGGCGGTGCGGGCCATTGAAGTCGCTCTGATCTCGGGACGAACCCTCAGCCACTGGCAGGTCACCGCGCGGGCCCAAGGGGTGATTTCCCCCTGGTATGTCGTGCTGACTGCCCCCCGGGCCGTCCTCCATCGGCGGATCGAGGTCCGGGCGCTCGAGATGGTCCGGCGCGGATTGATCGAAGAGGTGGCGGCAGTGTTGGCCGACGGCGAGGTCCGGGGAAGTCCTGGACTTGACGCCGTGGGGATTCGTGAGGCGGTCGAGTACCTTTGCGGCGAACGGGACCGCGAGTCCGTGGCTCTGGCGGTAACGATCGCTTCCCGGCAGTATGCCAAACGTCAAGAGACCTGGTTCCGGCACCAGCTCAGGGGGCCGGTGCTGACGCTCGATGCGTCGCGTCCCCCCGAGGCGATCGCCGCCGACATCGCGGCCGCATGGGCCGACTGGAATCGAAAGGAGTAGGACCTCGTGAAAATTGGGATTACCTGCTATCCGACCTATGGTGGGTCGGGTGCGCTGGCCACTGAACTCGGACTGGAACTGGCCCGCCGGGGGCACGAAGTCCATTTCATCACCTACGCCATGCCGTTTCGGCTTCGGGAGTATGCCGAGCGGGTGTACTTCCACGAGGTCGATACGTCCACCGGGTTCTATCCCCTGTTTGAGCACTATCCGTACTCGTTGGCCCTGGCGAGTAAGCAACATGAAATCGCGCTCCAGGAAAAACTCGACGTGCTCCACGTGCATTATGCGATCCCCCACGCCACCACGGCCTTTCTGGCCCGGGAGATGCTGGCGGGCAAGCATCGGTTACCCGTCATCACCACGCTGCATGGAACCGACATCACGTTGGTCGGGCAAGAATCCAGCTTCTACGCCATCACGAAATTTTCGATCGAGCGCTCCGATCGGGTGACGGCGGTTTCCCAGTTCCTCAAGGAAGAGACGATTCGAACCTTTGGGTGTAACGATTGTCACATCCAGGTCATTCCGAACTTCGTCAACCTCAACGAGTACACCCCGGACGAAGCCAGTTGCCGCGACCACGTCGCGCCCGCCGGCCACAAAGTCATCACCCACGTCTCAAACTTCCGGGAGGTCAAGCGGGTCCGGGATGTGGTCCGGGTGTTTGCGAGAATCCGGCGGGCCGTCCCGGCAACCTTGGTCATGATCGGCGACGGTCCCGAGCGAGTCGACGCCGAGCGCGAAGCCCGAGATCTCAAGGTGGACGGCGACGTTCGGTTCCTCGGCCGATTGGGGAATGTCGCCACGTTACTCCAAGCGACCGATCTCTTCTTGCTGCCGTCCCAATCGGAGTCCTTCGGGCTGGCGGCGCTGGAAGCCATGGCGTGCGGCGCCCCAGTGGTGGGCAGTCGTGCCGGGGGACTGCCGGAAGTCATCGAAGACGGCAAGTCAGGGATTCTCGAGCCGGCCGGTTCCGTCGAGGCGATGGGGCGGCGGGCCGGGGAGCTCCTCCGCGACCCCGACGCGTTTCGGATCATGCGACAGGCCGCGCTGGCCCGGGCCGCTGATTTCTCCGCCGACCGGATTGTGCCGCAATACGAGGCCCTGTACGCCGAGGCGTTAGGATGAACGGTTTGACCTGGTGGCAAGGGCTGGTACTGGGCCTGGTCCAAGGGCTGACCGAGTTCCTTCCGATTTCGAGCTCGGGGCACTTAGTGCTCGCCGAACGATTCGTCGGATACCGACCGCAAGGTGTGTTTTTCGAGGTCATGGTCCACTTGGCCACCTTACTCTCGG
>JAYVJS010000585.1:0-5691 GCA_043769075.1 Gemmatimonadota bacterium
GTTCTACGAAGACCTCACCGTCACCGAAAACATCCATTTCTACGCCGGGATCTACGGTCTGTTCGGACCCGAGAAGAAGACCCGGGTGGCCGAGCAACTGTCGATCTATGCGCTCGATCAGCGGGCGAAGCAGCTGGCTGGCGCGCTCTCCGGCGGGTGGAAGCAGCGCCTTGCTCTCGCGTGCGCCACCGTGCACCGCCCCGACCTGGTCTTCCTCGATGAGCCGACCGCGGGGGTCGACCCCGCGGCTCGGCGCCTCTTCTGGGACATGATCAAGCGCCAGGCCGCCGGCGGCATGACCATGATCGTCACGACCCACTACATGGACGAGGCTGAGCGGTGCGAACGGCTGGCGTTCTTGTCGCGCGGACACCTGATCGGGGTCGGCACGCCGGCGGAAATCACCGCTCGCTTTGGACTCCCGACCATCGAGGAAGTGTTCATCGCGCTCCAGGCGAAAGACGAGGTGGGCCTTGAGCGTTAGGGCTTGGCCCTTCTGGGCGATGCTGCGCAAAGAATTCATCCAACTCCGGCGCGACCGTTTCACGCTGGCCATGATGACCGGGATTCCGGTGGTCCAGATCGCCCTGTTTGGCTACGCGATCCAGACCGAGGTCCGGCACTTGCCGACCGTGGTCATCGATGAGAGTCACACGTCTCAGAGCCGGGCGATCGTCACCACGCTCGAGAATACCGGAAATTTCGACATCGTCGCCGAAGTCGAGAACCGGGAGGCGATGGACCAGTGGATCGCGACCGGACGAGCCCGCGCGGGCGTGATCATTCCGCCCGATTTTGCCCGCGACATCAAGCGGCGCCGGCCCGCCTCGGTCCAGGTCATCATCGACGCGGCGGACCCCCTCTCGGCGTCCGCGGGCATCTCGGCCGGGGCTCAGGTCGGCGCGGCCCAAAGCCAGCGGCTTGCCGCCGTCGCGGGCGGCCCCTCGATCGACGTCAGAGTCCGGCCCTGGTACAACCCCGGCCTTCGGAGCTCGGTCTACATCGTGCCCGGGATCATTGGGGTGTTGCTCTCGATGACACTGGTGATCATCGCCAGCATCGCGGTCGTCCGCGAGCGGGAACGGGGCACCCTCGAACAGTTGATCGTGACGCCGATCAGTAAGACGAGCCTGATGTTAGGCAAAATCGTCCCCTTTCTCTTGATCGGCTACATCCAAATCACCGTCATCCTCTTGGTCGGCCGGCTGCTTTTCAACGTGCCGATCATCGGCAACCTGGCCGACCTGTACCTTATCGCCCTCCCCTTCAACGTCGCCAGTCTTGGGGTCGGTCTCCTGGTTTCCAGCGCGGTTCGCAACCAGGCCCAGGCCATGCAACTCGGCTTTTTTTACCTGTTGCCCAACATTCTGTTATCGGGATTCATGTTTCCGCGGGAGGCAATGCCGGAGGCCGCCCAATGGATCGGGGCCGCACTACCGTTGACCTACTTCTTGCGAGCCCTGCGCGGCATCCTGCTCAAGGGGGTTGGGCTGCCGGAGCTTTGGAAGGAAACGGCCGCGTTGAGCGGATTTGCGGTGGTGTTGGTGACGTTGGCGGTGCTCCGATTCCGGAAGACCGTCGAGTAGCGGCGAGCGAGCCGTCGATCCGGTGGTCAGCGGCCCCCGGCCACAGCGACCAGGAGGCTCGCTCTCATCGGTCAAATACGTCCACCGCCAGGGTGAAGGTCCGAGCGTCGGCGGGGGTCAGGGCACCGACCCCAACTACTTGGCGGGCGATTTCCTCACCCCGGCCATTTTTGATTGTGACGACGACTGAGTACTCCCAGGTCGGGCCGCCGGCCGAATGCCGAATGGTGCCTTCGACCCGGAGTGGTAGAAGGCCGGTTCCGCCCGCTGCACCGCCCCAGGGTCGAACCGAAGGTGATGGCGGCACGCCGGACAGACGGCCGAGCTTTCGAGAATTGCCGTCCGGCAGTGGGGGCAAATCCGGGTGGCCCCCGGCACTCCCGGGCGAACGGTGCTCATCCGTTGGCGCCGTTATCCGACTTCCCTTTTTCCCAGCCAAACTCGACATTGCCTCGCATCCGCGACCCGGCGGCCACGGTGAGCGATCCGGCCTTGAGGTCGCCGTTGAGGACCCCGGTTTCGAGCAACTCAACCCGACCCGCGTCATCGACGTTGCCCTCGAGTTCGCCGCCGATGATAACGGTACCGGCCCGCACACCGCCGGTCACCTTGGCGCCGGTTTCGATCGTCAGGTTGCCCTGCACATGGACGTCACCCTTGAAGCGGCCGGCGATCCGAACGTGGCCGGTACCCTCGATCTTGCCCTCGATCGTCAGACCGGCGGCAATCAGCGATTCCTTGGTATCCCGATCGGGGGCCCGGCGAGGCAGGTCGTACGCCGTTGATGCCTCGGCCCTGGGCGCCTCGGGCTCCTTCCGAAGGGTCAAGTCAGGCAAGACCGGGGGCAGGTCCTTCTTAGGCGCGGCGGTTTCTTTCCAGATAGCCATTGGAGCGAGACTCCTTCGACGAGGCGAATGATGGGACTAGCGACTCTGTTGCCTTAAGCAGACGGTGACGCGAAACGACCGAGTTGGCAACACAGCACCGCCGGATTGCCCCCGTAGGATACACCCACTGGCCGGTTTTCCGGCAGGCCCCCGGCCATTCGGCCCTTAGGGGAGCGAGCTCCAACGGCTCCAGGCCTCCGGCGCCCGAACGATTCTGACGGTCGGACGGGCTCGGTCGGTGAGAAGCTCGGCGGTGGTCCGGTATCCAGGCCGGCGCGGCCGGTCCACGAACCGCCCGGCGGTCAGGCCGGCGAACCGGCGGGCCGCCGTCGAGTCGTCCCAGGCCGTGTACAGCACCAGGGCGGGCCCAGCCGGGGTTCGGTAGACCCGATACCGATCACCGCCCCACCCTAACGCGGGGTCGGTAAGGACGGCCCCCCCGCCCCGCATCTCGGTGGCCCAGATCTGGAGCTCGAACTCACCCATGGTGTCCTCATGAATGACCTCCGAATCCTTGGGCTCGGCGAATTGGACGTCTACCGGCCGATCGTTGGCGGCATACCGGTCGGGGTGGAGGATCTGCTCGGTGGATTGGGGCAGCTGGTCTCGGGTCGGGAGGGAAGCACGTTCGGCCCCCTGAACGGCCCACCAACGCATGAACTCAGCCCCCGCCAAATAAGGGAAGATCAGGCCTTCCCGGAGGACGAGTGGCGCCTTCTGAAACACCGGCATCGAACTCTGGGCCGACTGTACCTGGTCCCGATAGTTGTCCCAAAACTTCGGATCGGCCAACAGCGCCGGGTCGGGCACCACCACCCCCATCATCGCCACGGTGGCGTGGCCCTCGAGCACGGCTTGGGACGCCGCGAGGCGGTCGGCATTGGTGACGTCTTTGAGCATGGTTTCGAGCGGCAGCCTCTCGTGCTGGAGGGCGTGCACCAACTCATGGGCCAAGACCAGCCGAAGTTGGTCGCCCTTGGCTCCTTCGACGGCGTACAGGGTGGTGGAATCGGGGTCGTAGTACCCAGCAACCTGCTCGGAGTAGAGGGGCAGCAAAAGAGTCTTGATGTCGACCGAGTCGGGCAATAGCTCGAGGAGCCGGTAGGCCGCTTCCACGCCGGCCATCTTCGAGGCCGGAAACTCCTGTTCAAGCTTGACCCGGAGATACTCCCCGACCTGTTGTTTGGTCCGCATCGCAAAACGGGGGGGCTTTCGGAAGGTGATCCCGACGGCCTTCTCGACCAATGGGATCAAACTGTCCACCGTGGCGCGGACGGCCGGTTCGTCGACAATGCCGGGGGGGCGGCCGCGGCACCCGACGATTGCCGCGGTCGCCGCTAGCGCAAGAAAGCCGCGGATCATCCGGTCCCCCCGATGAACCCGCTATACCACGTGAGGATGGCCGGCCCAACGACATAGGTCAGTACCGCGCCCATGGCGAGGAAGACCCCAAAAGGGACCAACTTTTTCTTGCCCGAGAGGGTCATCGGCAAGAAAATGAGGGTCCCGGCAAGGGCGCCGAGAAAGATCGTCAGGAGAACGCCCTTCCAGCCCAGGAACGCGCCGACCATCGCCATCATCTTGATGTCGCCGCCGCCCATGGCCTCCTCTTTGAACGCCCAGGTACCGACCACGCCCACCAGCCAGAGGACCCCGAACCCGACCGCCGCCCCGATGACCGCCGTAACCAGCGTGCCGGTCCCTCCGGCCGCCGCAAAGAGGAGCCCGATCACCAATCCGCCGAGGGTGAATTCATCGGGAATCAAGTACTCCCGGGCGTCCGTCATCGCGATGCCCAGCAGGATCGTGCAAAACAAAGCCCCGCTCAATGCCGTGAGGGTAAGGCCATGAGTCCAGGCCATGGCCGCCCAGATCAATGCATTGGAGAGCTCGACGACGGGGTAGAGCGCGCTGATCGGCTCTTTACAGGAGCGGCACTTGCCTCCGAGGAGAAGCCACGACACCATCGGAATGTTATCGGCCCAGGTGATCTGGTAGCCGCACTTTGGGCACCGAGACCGCGGCTTCACCACCGACTGCTCGGCCGGCCAGCGGACGATGCAGACGTTGAGAAAGCTCCCGATCAGGGCGCCGAACAACCCGCCGACAATGGCCAGGATTCCGTTATCGATCACGGCAAGCTCCAAAGAGAAAGATCCCCGCCGCAACGGCCACATTGAGCGATTCAACGCCCGGCTCGAGTGGGATCGTAAACTTGAGTTTGGTCTTCTTCGCGAATTCGGACGTCAGGCCGGCCCCCTCGTTCCCGAGAATCAGGGCCAGCGGCCCGGTCAGCTTGGCACGGTCGAACCGTTGGCCGTCCATCGCGGCGGCGGCCACGATGACCTTGTGCCGGGCCAACCACTCCGACAAAACGGATTCGTCCACCGGCAACGTGGGAAGCCGAAAGGCGGCCCCCATCGAGCTCCGCATCGTCTTCGGATTCTCGATCTCGGCCGTTCCCGGCAGGGTGACGACTCCCTTTGCCCCCAGAGCGAGGGCGGTCCGAACGATGGTGCCCACATTGCCCGGATCTTGGACGGCGTCGAGAACGACCAGCACGCCGGTTGGTCCGAGGACAACATCGTCGAGCCGCCACTTCGGGGGTACCACGACCGCGAGGACCCCTTGGGGATGCTCGGTGGTGGCGAGTTCGACCAGTTCTTCATCCGTAGTCTCGGTGACCGGACCCCGGGCCAACAAGGCGGCCTTGAGGGCTCGGCCTCGTTCGGTGCCCTCGAGCGCCGGGCTCGTCAACACCGCCCGGCATTCGATCCGCGCCGAGAGGACTTCCTCCAGGAGCCGGACACCCTCGGCCAGCGCCAAACCCCGGCGTTCCCGGCCGCGGCGGCGATGAAGGTCCCGTACCATTGTGAGGATGGCTTGTCCCATTGGCGGGAATGTTGGCGGGGTCGGAGTACGTTAGGCAAGGGGGCGGGGCTCGGGGCCGGCTGTGCGGCACTCGGCATCCGGGTTGGGGGCTGGCTTTGGCGTGGCCGATGGGAGATTTTTTGGGGAAAGGAGCGTTTATGACGCGAATGGGGTGGCTAGTGCTCGGGATGGTGTTGGCGGGTCGGGCGCCGACGGCGGGGGCCCAGATTGCGGCGAGTGAGTATGGAACTCGGCGAGACTCGTTGGCCGCCCGGGTGGGGGACGGAGTGGTGGTGGCGTTCGGTGGGCGGACGCCGATCTCGGATTTCGGGCCTTTTTACCAGTTG
>JAYVJS010000586.1:0-11960 GCA_043769075.1 Gemmatimonadota bacterium
CGGGCCCTCGGCGCGGTGCTCAACGCGGTCTCCCTCCGAAGCAGCACCTATCGTGCGTATGCCTACGGCTACCTGCACGACGACGAGGAAAAGGATCGCCCAGCGCTCGAATCCTCGACCGCCAAGACAACGGAGGCTTAGGAGCCCAAAACCCGAACGGCAACCATGTTCGAGAGTTTGAGCAGGAGGGTGTCGGCATCCGCGGGCAACCCGATAAAATCCCAGGCTCCGGCCTTGAGCGCCGCCAGGCGTGCGGCCCGGCCACCCTCCCCCGCCGTTGTCACGATGATGGGCGTCATCGGCGGAATGGCCCCAGTCGCCCTCAATTCCGCGCACAGCGCCGGACCCGACTGATCCGGAAGCTGGATGTCGACCAGAAGAGCGTCGGGGATTCGTAACCCGACCGACCGCTTTGCGGCCTCCGCACTGAAAACCCGTTCGACATGAAAGCCACCGGCCTGCAAGACGGACTCGAGCGACCGAGCACTCCACTCGTGGTCGTTCACAATCAGGACAAACCGTTCCATTTGGGGCCCCCTTCGGTCGAAAAACTCAGCCCGGTGCTGACCTTTGCAGGCCCGCTGCAATTCCCATGCGGAGTCCGAATATTGCTATGACCCTGGGACTAGGGGAACATCGGGGATCGCGTTGGTGTAGCGGCTGGCCAACAGGCCTGATGCGTCAAGCCAACAAGGTCGCATTTTGAAATGGTTTCCCGACCGGTTATGGCCGACGCGTTCCGTGCTTGAACCGTGTAAATTACTGCAGAACAAGGTGTTATGAGTGGCCGTTGCGATCGTTAGGATCGGCGCAGGAACTAGCACGGCGCCTGCCTAACAAAACGGGGTTAGTCAGCTCCGTTCGGGAACGAAAAAACTTGCGGTGGAGAAGAGGCATGAAGAAAGCGCAATTCGCCAGTTTCGTGTGGTCGATTTTGGTGCTCGCGGGCACTGCAAGTGCGGTCGTCGCACAGGCCCCCACCTTGGCCAACCAACTCCCGTCCAGCCGGGCGGTGGCGATGCGTTCGGACCTCGAGACCAAAATGGTGGAGATTGACCAGATCTTGGCTTCGCCGGGCTATAGCGGGCGCTTGAAGGCAGCCAAACGAAAGGAGGCTGACCAAATCAGGCGGCGCCTTCGAGAAGGTGACTTCCAAACCGGCGACCAGATCGTCCTTGCCGTAGTCGGCGAGACCATCGCCACCGACACGTTCACGGTAACCTCAGCCCGGTCAATCCTGATCCCCGCAGTGGCCGAGATCCCGCTCAGCGGCGTCTTACGGTCCGAACTGACCGGGTACATGACCCAACAGCTCGGGCGATTCTTCCGACAACCCAATGTGATCACTAAAGCGTTCATTCGACTTGCGGTCTTCGGCGAAGTGGGCCAGCCGGGCTTCTACCAACTACCAGCCGACGAGCAGCTCGGCCGCGCCATCATGCTGGCCGGAGGGCCAACCGCGGCCACCAAACTCTCAGCCTCGAAGGTGATGCGCGGTGAGGCCGAGCTATGGGCTGGCGACGGATTCAATGAGGCACTGACGAATGGCACGACGCTCGACCAGTTTAATCTGCAGGCCGGCGACGAAATCCGGATCGGGAAAGGCCGGGCAGCCTTTTGGGGCAATGCCCGTAGCGTCATCATCGTGGTCAGTAGTGCCGCTTCGCTCGCGTTGCTCGCCGCAAGGACCTTCTAGCCCGGTATGTCAGCAACCGATGGAAGCCGGCGTGTCAGATCGTTCGCTGCGAACCGCGAGGAGACGTTCCCCCAGGGTTCCCAAGGGGAGGTCCCGCCGCCCGCGGTGGCCGGTATGTCGGTCCAGCCGGACATGATCAGCAACGGGGCCGCTCGCGCCCTCAATCTCACGGTCGCGGCCATTGGCCTCGCCGTTTCCGCCCCGGTGATGGCGCTGGTCGCGATCGCCATCAAGTTGACCTCGCGGGGCCCGGTGTTCTATACTCAGACGCGGATTGGCCTCAACACCAGGAGCCGTCACGTCCCGGCCAATCACGTGGCCCGGAGGGACCGGGACCTGGGCGGCCGACCCTTTCTGATCATCAAGTTCAGGACGATGCGGGTCGATGCCGAGCAGATGACCGGGGCGGTTTGGGCGTCGAAGCACGATCCGCGAGTGACGTTTCTGGGACGTTTCCTTCGACAGTACCGGCTGGATGAACTGCCCCAACTCATTAACGTTCTCATGGGTGACATGAACGTCGTCGGTCCTCGACCCGAGCGGCCTGAGATATTTGCGGACCTGCGGGCTCAGATTCCGGGGTACGACTTGCGGCAGCGGGCGCTCCCGGGCATTACGGGACACGCCCAAACAAACCAGGAGTACGACACGTCGATCGAGAGCGTTCGGACCAAACTTGCCTATGACCTCGAGTACGTGGCTCGCCAGGGCTTCTGGGAGGACCTCAAGATCATGGCTCGAACCATTCCCGTGATATTCCTTCGGAAGGGTGGATGGTGAATCCGGTCGAGGCGGTGACGGTCCCCACCCAAAGGATCGCTGACCGATCGCCCGCAATTGCCCTCCCGGCGGCGGCAACGGCGGTCGCCTTCGTTGCACTGTTCTACGACACTTTTCGTGATCTCGTCCTCCAATGGTGGAGCAATCCCGACGCCGGACATGGCTTGCTCCTCGGGCCGGTATGCCTGTGGTTGGCCTACCGGATCGGGATCGCCGACACCGCTGGGAACCGTCGGCTCGGATCAACGGTTCTCGTCGCGGCCGTTCTGATCCGACTCGCTGGAACCTTGGCCGGCGAGTATTTCACCATGCGTCTGTCACTCATCGTGGCGTTGGTTGGGATCGTCATCAGTTGGCGGGGTCTACCCCAGGTCCGAAGGTGGTGGTTGCCCTTCCTCGTCGCAACCCTTGCTATTCCACTTCCCGCCGTCCTCCTCAACACGCTTGCGATTCCCCTCCAGCTCATGGCGAGCAAGATCGGGGCTTGGTTGATCGATTGGCGCGCCATCCCCTATCGGCTGAGCGGAAATGTCATTGACATTCCCGGTCATCGCCTGTTTGTCGCTGAAGCCTGTAGCGGCCTTCGCTCGCTGACGGCCCTACTCAGTCTCGGCGTGCTGATCGGCGGCACCTTTCTCGGAAAGACCTGGAGCAGGTTGACCCTCGTCGCTCTGACGATTCCCATCGCCGTCCTTCTCAACGGAGCTCGGGTCTTCCTCACAGCCTTCCTGATCTACTTCGTCGATCCCTCCCTCGGGCAGGGCTTCATGCATCTGAGCGAAGGATGGCTCATTTTTGTCGTGGCGTTTGCCGCGGTGGCCGCCGTCGGGGTACTGCTGAAGAACCTTGAGCGAAGGCTCGGAGGAGAAGGCGCGGATGTCTAGGATCGGCTGGTCTCCGGCCTTCATACTCGCCTTGGGTTCGGCCGCCACATTGGGCCTGGGCCCCAACCGCATCCAGCCGAAACAACTCCGGGAGCCGCTCGCGACCATCCCCAGTTCCTTCGGCGAATTTCGGGGAATCGAAGACCTCAAGGTTCCCGACGAGGAACGGCGGGTGGCCGGAATGGATTCCTACCTGCTCCGCCGGTACGCGATCGACTCGAGTCGGGCGATGTCCATCTACGTGGGCTTTTACGAAAAACAGGTGAGCGGCAAGGCCATTCATTCCCCGAAAAACTGCCTGCCAGGTGCCGGTTGGGAGCCGGTCGATTCCCGAATCGAGCCGGTGCGGACCAGTGGTCGGCCTGGAACTGTGAACCGATACACGCTCCAAAAGGGACTCGACCGGGCGTTGGTGTTCTACTGGTACCAAGGACGAGGCCGCGTGGAGGCGTCTGAGTATCGGGTGAAATGGAATCTCCTGCGAGACGCGGCGCTCGAACGACGATCCGATGAGGCGTTGGTCAGAATTGTCCTGCCACTGACCGATGGCTTCGATGCGGATCAGGCCGGCCCGGCCGGGCTAGCGATCGCTGAATCCTTGATCGCAGAAGTTGAGCGACGGCTGCCGGCCAGCGAATAAGTGGGATCGATGCCCCGGGCCTAGACGGCAGCCCGGGAGTTGGGTCACCCTTTTAACTCCGCTTCGGCTGCCAGAGATTCCAGGGCTGGTTCCCTTTGATGACCAGGTCTTCAAGCCTCTGCCGGTCCTTGAATGTATCCATCGAGACCCAAAAGCCGTCGTATTGGTAGGCCATCAACGAGCGCTCCTTCAACAACCGCTGGAACGGAGCAACGACCAAATCCTCCCCCGGCTTGAGGTAGTCGAAGATCTTCGTCCGGAGGACGAAGTACCCCCCATTGACCCGGAGGCCTTTCGTCTCATGGTCGTCTAAACCAATCACTCGTCCGGTCTGGCTGTCCGTGGTCACAAAATGATAACTGACGTTCGGCCTTACGCTCAGGAAGCTGGCCGTATTGCCGCTCTTGGCAAAACGGTCGATCATTTGAGGGAGCGGCAAGTCGGTCAGGCCATCGCTGTAGTTTGCGAGGAACATCTCTTCGCCCGCCAGATAGGGAGCGACCAGCCGCAATCGCTCGCCAATCGGAGACTCCACTCCGGTGTCGACGAAGGTGATCGTCCAAGTGCTCAGGTCGGTCTTCAGCAGGTCAAGGCGCTTCTGGCCTCGGTCAAGCACGAAATCGTTCGGAAGAGCCTCGTTGTAGTTGAGAAAAAACTCCTTGACCAAGTCGCTCCCGTGCCCGAGGCACAGAATGAAGTCCCGGTGGCCCCAATAGGCGTAGTACTTCATGATGTGCCAGAGAATTGGGCGCCCGCCAATCGGCACCAATGGCTTGGGGATGCCATCCGCGTAGTCGCGCATTCGAAGCCCGAGCCCGCCGCAAAACAGCACCACCTTGAGGCGGGGGCCGCTGCGGCGCCGGTCTGCGTCCTGCCCAATCTTCTGGTCAGTCATCGGTTTCTCCCCTAAGCCCAAGCCCGCCGAACCCAAAGGCTCGCCCGTGCATCATCCGTGCCGGTCGCCTGCCATTGGTGTTTGGAGACTTCCCGGAGGGACCTGGCAAGAAGCCTGGCCCCTCCAGGGAGAGAAAGCCAGGCTCTAGCGCTAGGGGGCGCCTTCCGGGCGCGGGGTCACGCGGTCGGCTTGCGCCGCCATTCGGCTACGACCTTGGACCCCGACCGGTATCGGTCACGGAACCGACTCAAGCACCAACGCCCAGTCACCGAAGCCCCGGCTATTGTTTCCACCGGGATTGAGTGTGACCGACCCGGTAGCCGCGAACGGCGACCCAGAGGCCTCACGATAGACGCCATTCGTCGGATCGAACCATCGAGCCCGAACCCGCGGGCCTGCCAACTGCGTCAGGTCGAACGTGAGGGTCCGAACGCTCGGAGCGTAGGCGATCGCGAACGACCTGTCTCCGGCCCGGCCGACCGCCGTTTCTTCCGGCGCTGCACCCTGGCCACCCTTCAGGAGTACCCCTGCATCCGGGACCATTGTCCACCACGCCTTAGCCTCCAAAAGACGGCGGACGTAGGGAAGCGTGGTCGACCCGGGGGAGGCCATCGCCGGCTGCCACCGATTCTTCAAGAACTGCCAGATGAAGCTATTGCCCATCAACTGCCCGGTCGCGCCACCCAGTGTGGCTTGGTAGGCCTGCCGCCGAAGGCCGGCTTCGTCGATGGTTCCCTCATTTTCGTAAATCGCTTCGATCAGGAAGAAGGGCATCGTGGACCGGGCGTACTCGGTAGCCGCCCAGCTGGTGACATTCGTCGCTGTCGTGTAAATGTTGTTCAACGAGAGCCAAGCCTCCGAGGACCCCATTACGCCGAGGGCGGACGTGCCCCGGGACCCGTGAAAGGTATGAAGCCACTTGGTGTCGACCTCGCGAATCCCCTCGGCGATGGCCCGCATTCCAGTCCGGTCTGGTGGCTTGTAGTCACCGCCATGAACCCAGATGATGTTGTCATAGGCCCGGAACCGTGTCGCGAGGTACCGGCCGTAGCCGCGAAGCTTGGTCGGCCCGTTCGCGAGAACCTCTTGATACCAGCCCTGACTGCCACCAGAAGACCCAAGGTAGGCCGGCGTCAAGAGGACCACCATCCCCTTTTCCGCCGCCTTTCGAAGGACGTACTCCACGTGGGCGAAGTATGCCTCATTGGGGGTCGAGAAATCCCCCGGCGTGAGAAACGGCCCGTCTCCATAAACGTTGTTAGGCGGATTCGTGGTGAACTGATGCTCAATCAGTTCGACGATGATGGTATTGAACCCCTTGACCCGGCGGTCTTCGAGATACTGATCGGCCTGTTCACGGGTCAAGTTCACCAGAATAGACCAGGGCGATTCCCCCTGAATCAGGAACGGGGCGCCTTTGGCATCTACCAAGTATCGCTTGCCGGAAACGGCTCGCAACGGGAATTGACCACCCGTTGGCGGAGGTCGAACCGACACCACCACACTCGCCAAGCCGGATACGCCCTCGACGGTCCCGGTGATCGTCGCGGTGCCAGCTCCCACCGCCGTGACGAGGCCGACACCCGACACCGAGGCGATCGAGCTAGCAGAACTGCTCCAGCTGACAGCCCGGCCGGTCAGCGGATTGCCGGCGGCATCCTTCGGCGTTACGGTGAAGACCTGAGCCTGACCAACATCGAGACCGAGCGAACTGGGGTTCACAACGACGGTGGCGACGGGCGGCGGTGCGACCGTGATCAGGGCCGATCCGCTCTTACCCTCGGCAGTGGCCGTGATGGTCGCGGATCCGGCCCCGATGGCCGTTACCGAGCCGGCGGAGGATACGGTCGCCACGGCGGCATTGCTCGAAACCCACGTGGTCGGTCTTCCTGAAAGCCGGTTGCCGAGGGCGTCGGTCGCCTCAGCGACCAGAGGCTGCGTTTGCCCAATGAGGATGCTCGCGGTGGCCGGCGTTACCGTGATCGCCGCCACCGGTGCGGCGGTTACCGTAACGGTTGCCGACCCCGTCACTCCTTCGGCCGAAGCGGTAATGACCGCCGATCCTGGAGCGACCGCCGTGATCTCACCGGCGACGGTGACAGTCACTATCCCGGGGCTGTTGCTCGTCCAGGTCACCGAGCGACCCGTTAGAGGAAGACCATCGGCGTCCTTGACTGAAGCGGCCAGGGTCGTCGATTGACCAACCGACTGGGTGAGCGTGCCTGGAGACACCGTGACTGACGCCACCGGGACCGAAACAACCGTGACCGCCGCGGTCGCGGCCTTTCCTTCGACCGTGGCAGTGATCGTGGCACTGCCCACCGAGACCGCGGTTACCAGGCCGCCGGCCGAAACCGACGCGACGGCCGCACTGCTAGTCGACCAAGTAACGGTACGCCCAGCCAAGGAACCACCGGTACCATCCTTCGGAAGCGCGACGAACGTCTGAGCCTGGCCGACGACCAAACTGCTGCTGGTGGGCGAAACCGCCACGGTGGCCACGGGAACCGGGGTGACGGTTACCGCCGCCGCCGCCGACTTTCCCTCGACGGTCGCGGAAATTGCGACCGCGCCTGGGCCGACCGCCGTGACCAAGCCAGACGGCGAAACCGTCGCAACGGTTATGGCATCCGAAGTCCACGTCACCGACCGGCCGGTCAGCGGATTGCCCACGGCGTCCTTCGCGGCGGCCGCCAGCGTTCGGGTCTCACCGACCACAAGGCTCGCGGCTGACGGAGTGACCGCCACCGAGGCAACCGCAACGACGGACACGGTGATCGCGGCCGCGCCACTTTTCCCTTCAGCGGTGGCGGTAATCGTGGCCGCCCCGGCCCCAACCGCCGTTACCAATCCTCCCGCCGACACGGTCGCGACCGCCGCCTGGTTCGAAGCCCAGACCACCGGGCGACCGACCAACGCCGCCCCCGCCGCATCCTTCGGCGTCGCGCTCAGGGCCTGGGTTCGACCGATCGTAAGGCTCGCGCTGGCGGGCGTCACCGCCACCGACGCGACCGGGACCGCCGCCACCGTGACGATCGCATCCGCCGAAATCCCTTCGATGGTGGCTGAAATCGTGACGCTCCCAACCCCCACCGCGGTGACAACCCCCGTCCCAGAGACGGTGGCAACCAGCGGAGCGGTTGAGTTCCAAGTCGTGACCCGGCCGGCGAGCGGATTTCCTGCCGCGTCTTTGCCCGCGGCAACCAATGTTGTCGTCTGGCCGACGGTCAGGGCGGCCGACGTGGGGCTGAGGACGACGGAGGCGACTGGGACAACCGACACGCCGATCGCAGCGGTTCCAACCTTGCCCTCGACCGTTGCAGTGATGTTCACGCTACCGGCGGCCACCGCCGTCACGAGTCCGTCGGATGAAACCGTGGCGACAGCGGGCTGGCTCGATGCCCAGGCCACCGATCGGCCGAGGAGCGGGCCTCCGGCGGCGTCTTTCGCTGTGGCGGTAAGCGCCATCGTCCGCCCGACGATCAGGCTGCCGCTCGCCGGTGACACGGCCACGGAGGCCACCGGGACAGCCGTTACGGTGATCGAGGCGGACCCGCTTTTCCCTTCGACCGTAGCGGTGATCGTGGTCGACCCGACCCCAACCGCCGTTACCAACCCACCCGCCGACACGGTGGCCGCCGCTGGCTGGCTTGATGTCCAGACCACCGGACGACCACTCAGGGCCGCCCCAGCCGCATCCTTGGGCATCGCGCTCAGCGCTTGGGTCTGACCGATTGTAAGACTCCCGCTGGCGGGGGACACCGCGACCGATGCGACTGGGACCGGTGCGACCGTGATGATCGCGTCAGTCGAAACGCCTTCGATGGTAGCCGAAATCGTGGCCCCTCCAACCCCGACGCCTGTCACAACCCCGGTCCCAGACACGGTGGCAACCAACGGAGCGGTTGAACGCCAAGTCGTTGGTCGGCCGGCAAGCGGGTTTCCCGCCGCGTCTTTCCCCGAGGCGACGAATGTCGTCGTCTGGCCGACGGTCAAGGCGGCCGACCTTGGACTGAGGTCAACGGAAGCGACCGGGACGACCGACACGCCGATCACGGCGGTTCCCACCTTGCCCTCGACCGTTGCGGTGATGTTCACGGTTCCGGCAGCCACCGCCGTCACCAATCCGTCGGATGAGACCGTGGCGACAGAGGCCTGGCTCGATGCCCAGGCCACCGATCGGCCAACCATGGCGCCGCCGGCGGCGTTTTTCGCCGTGGCCGTCAGCGCCATAGTCCGCCCGACGATCAGGCTGCCGCTCGCCGGCGACACGGCCACAGAGGCCACCGGAACCGCATTCACGGTCACCGTGGACGTGGCTGACTTTCCCTCCACCAGAGCCGTAATCGTCGCGGAACCCAAGCCGACGCCTGTCACCAGGCCAGCGTCTGACACCGTCGCGATCGCCGGTGCCTCGGACCGCCAGGTTGCTTGCCTCCCCGTCAACGAATTGCCGGCGGCATCCTTGGTCGTGAGGTTGAGCGAACGGGTCTCCCCGGTCGTGAGCGTGAATGCGGTCGGCGCAACAACAACCTGGGCAACTGGGACCGCCGAGACCGTCATGATTGCGGTCCCGACCTTCCCTTCAACGGTGGCGGTAATGGACGCCGTTCCCGGGGCGACTGCGGTCACGACCCCGGCACCAGAGACAGTCGCAACCGAGGGGGTCCCCGTCGCCCAGGCTACCGAGCGTCCGGTCAACACCGCTCCCCCGGCGTCTTTCGCCGTGACCGACAGGGCCTGCGTCGCGCCAACGACCAGACTGGCCGCGGCTGGAGAGACCGCGACGACCGCGACTGGAGCGGCGCTGACAGACACAGTCGCCACCGCCGTTCGACCTTCCATCGTGGCGGAAATGCTGGCGGTCCCAACCCCAACCCCCGTAACAACACCCGCGGCCGAGACCGTCGCCACGTTGGTCGCCGACGAAGCCCAGGTCACAGGCCGCCCGGTCAACGGGTTGCCGGACCCATCCTTCGCCGTCGCCACGATCGTTCGATTCGCCCCAACTTCCAACCCAAACGCGGTCGGAGCCACCGCCACGGATGCAACCGGAACCACCGAGACCACAATCGCGGCAGAGCCGGCCTTGCCTTCAGATGTTGCGGTGACGGTCGCATTGCCCGGAGCAATGGCCGTCACCAACCCCGCGGAGGACACGGTGGCAATCGCGGGTTGGGCTGAGGTCCACGTCACCGAGCGACCGGTCAGTACCTCGCCACCGGCGTCCTTCGGCACCGCTGTGAACTGGGCCGTAGCGCCGACAGTCATCGAAGCGGAAGGCGGCGAAACGTTGACCGAAGCCACCGGGGCAAGACTCACGGTGACGAGTGCCGAACCCGTTTTTCCTTCGATCGTCGCCCGAATTACAGCCGAGCCTACCGCAACCGCCGTGACGACGCCCGCGCTGGAGACCGTGGCCACGGCCGGCGTTAGGCTCAGCCAGGCGGCGGCCCGGCCGGTCAAGATCCCACCCGACGCGTCTCGGGCCACGGTGGTCAGCACCGTGGACGCCCCAACGACTAGCGAGGGCGCCGACGGTGATACCGAGACCGACGCCACCGGAATCGGGGTCACGGTCAGCGAGGCCGACGCCGTTTTCCCGTCGATCGTTGCGGTGATTTGCGCGCCGCCGACCGCCACCGCGGTGACCACCCCGGATGCCCCCACCGTTGCCACGCCGACGTTGCTGCTCTTCCACGTCACCGGCTTGCCTTTAAGCGGACGTCCCTCGGCGTCGAAAGCTTCGGCCGAAAGCGGCGTCGAGGCCCCGACTGCGAGCGTGGCCGCGCCCGGCGTAACGACGACAGTCGCCACCGGTGCGGCGACGACCTCGATCGTCGCCGTGCCGGTCTTGCCTTCACTCGACGCCGTGATGACCGCCGAACCGGCTCCAACCGCCGTCACCCGACCGGAGGATGACACTGTCGCAACGCCTGGCGCATTGCTCTTCCAGGTCACCGCTCGGTTCTGGAGCGGCCGGTCGTTGGCGTCTCGCGGTTCCGCCGCGAGGTCTTGGGTCTGACCAACGGTCAAATTCGCCGCGGCCGGCGTTACCCGAACCGAGCTCACTGGAGCCGGCACGACCGTGACAACGATTGTTCCGGTCTGCCCGGTCGCCTCGGCGGTGATGGTCGCGGTGCCGATCCCAACAGCCGAAATAGCTCCACCGCTGGTAACGGTCGCGACCGCGGGATTGCTGGTCGACCAATTGATCGTCAGGCCGGTGATTGGCTTACCGTGATCATCAAGGGGCGTGGCGACCACCGTCCGGCCGCCTCCTGGACTCAGGGTTACGGCTGCATCTGAGAGCGCGATGCTGGCGGGTGGCGCCGAGCTGACCGTCACCAAAGCCATCGCGGACTTGCCGCCGACCAGCGCCCTGATATTGGTCTGACCCACCGCGATGGCCGAGACCAAGCCGGTGGACGAAACCGTCGCCACGCCTGGGTCGCTGCTCGACCAGGTAACGGCGAGATTGGCAACGTCTTGTCCGCGAGCGTCCTTGGCGACCGCCTGGAACTGGCGGCTGGTTCCAACGGCAAGCCCCGCGGCGGCCGGCGTTATCGCAAGCGAGAGCACCGAGGCGTCAACCACGACCGTCGTCTGCGCGGAATGGCCGTCGGCCGTGGCCGTCACGACCGCCGAGCCGTTGCGAAGTCCCGTCACAATCCCGGCTGAACTAACGGTCGCAGATTGGGGCGCCGTCGATCGCCAGATGACGGAGGCGCCGTCGATCGTCCGGCCGCGGGCATCTTTCACCACCGCCACGATCCGAGCCGTCTGTCCGACTTCAACCTTGAGATGTTCGGGCGACACCGCGACCGAAGCCGCGAGGGCCACACTGACCGAAACGGTGGCCGTGGCACTCAGGGCCCCGATCGTAGCCGTGACCCTCGCCGTCCCGGTCGTCAGCGCCGTGACCGTTCCATCAGAGGAGACGCTTGCCACCGCGACATCCAAAGACGTCCAGGCAGCGGCCGCCTCCACCGTGTTGCCATTGGCGTCCACCGCACGCAAGGCCAAGCGCTGGGTCTGGCCGACCACCAGACTGGTGGCCGCTGG
>JAYVJS010000587.1:0-2588 GCA_043769075.1 Gemmatimonadota bacterium
CACTCGATCACCACGGTTTTCGCCGCGACGGCACCCCTGGTAGCGATCAGGAGCGCGCTGGCGCAGGCAATCCAGCGGAGTGTCGAGGCCACCCATCTCATCCGGTCGACCCGGGCTCGGGCCTGGATCCGGGGCCTTGCCATCACGGTGCCCGTCTTGGTCGGCTTCGCGTTGCTCCTCGCGGCAACCGATCCCGTCTTCGCGGCCGCGCGAGACGCGATCGGGGCTCTCTTTACAAGCTGGGCCTTCGTGCCGCGAGTGGTGTTCTTCGGCGCCCTACTCGTCGTGGTGCTCGGAGCCTATGGGTACGCGTCGATCGGCCCCGGAAGCACCCCGGAGCCGGAGGGCAGGGCACCCAATCGATGGCTGGGATCGACCGAGCGGATGATGCTGTTGGGCGGGATCGCCTCGTTGCTCTGGCTATTCCTGGCGTTGCAGTTGAGCTATTTGTTCGGAAATCTCCCAGAGATCAAGAGCTCTGACCTGACCTTCGCCGAGTATGCCCGGCGCGGCTTCGGTGAGCTTTCGATCGTCGCATCGGCGAGCGCGCTGCTGATCGTTGGCTCCGAACGATATGGGAACGGCGAGGGGCGCGACCGCACCCTCCGCGTCATGACCTTCGCGGTCATCGCGGCGGTCACGCTCCTGCTGGGCTCGGCCCTGCGCCGGGTCTGGCTGTACGAGGCGGCCTATGGATTCACGACGGCACGGCTGTACGCCCAGGTCTACATGACGGCCGTCGCCGTGGGTCTGGTGATGCTCTCGCTCGAGGTCGCCACCGACTTCGATGCGGGCCGGCTCTTCCGCCGGGCAGCCGGGGCGGCCTCGATCCTCTTCATCGCGCTGATCTATTGGAATCACGAGGCCTGGATCGCGCGCAAGAACATCGACCGCTTCGCGAGCACTGGAAAGCTCGACGTCGCCTACCTCACCCGGGGCCTGTCGGCGGACGCCATCCCGGCGATTGCCAACCGACTTCCTTCGCTACCGGAACCGATCCGCGCCGAGATCGGTCACGCGCTGCGGGAGCGGCATGTCGGCCGGCCGCGGCGCTGGTTCGAGTGGAATCTGGCCAGCAGCCGGGCCGAGCGGGCGGTGGACGAAAGTTTCGGCCCACCCTGAGGCTTTGCCTTGCCAGGTTGCGGCCGCGCCGCGATGTTGTTGGACCGCGGACTTCCATCGGCATTCAAGGAGGCTCGTATGAGGATTGTCCCACTCATTGCCCTGGCACTCGCGGGGTGCGCCCCATCAACCTACGGCCTGCGACTCTCGGCGACCCCCTTGGACCCGACGCCGGCGGCGACCGCTATTCCGCTATTCAGCGCCGCGCTGCCCCGCTGTCCCTTCACGGACGTCGGTTTGATCAGATCAACAGCGGCAAACTTTACGCGAGGTACTGCCGCGCTTGACGGACTCCGCACCGAAGCTCGTCGGCTCGGCGGTAACGCGGTCGTACACGTCAGATTCCTCGACAGTGGTCTGACCGGAACCGCGATCCGGTTTACCAGCCCTGACTGCAAGGAGTAGAACAGAACGGAGCCACTACCGCCGGCCCGCAATCACAAACATCCGGCCGGATTGAAACCCGTTGACATTGCTCCAGGTCGACGTCAGCAACAGGTCGACGATCCCGTCGCCGTTGACATCCCCGATCCCGGTCGCATCGAACCCAAACGTCTCGCCCGCGACCTTCCCGGTGATGGCCCGCAACAAGGCCCCGTCTTTCCCCGAGTACAGGTAGACCTTCCCGCCCGACTGGGCCGCACCGGAATACTGCCACGCCCCGACCACCAGATCCGCGTACCCATCGCCGTTGACGTCGCCCACGTCGGCCGAGCCGATCCCGAAACCATCGCCGGCCCGCTCACCCGTTAGGCGCCGGATCGGCTTGCCCGTCGCGCCTGAATAGATATAAATCCGACCGGTCGATGGGCCATTCGCGGCATTCGAATAGTCGGTGGCGTAGACATCAGGCACCTTGTCGCCATCGACGTCGCCCACGATCGAGGTGAACATGGCCCCGAGCGCCGCTCCGGTTTCATCGGCCTCGATCACAAACTTGGGCACCACCGCCAGTCCCGCATAGACGGAGACTCGGCCCCGGTGGTTCGGGCCGGCGCCCGGCGCGCCCACCGAGATCGGCGATCGCACGCCCGCCTTCTCGCCGGCCACGATGCTCCCAAACGCATCGCCGGCCCGCTCGCCCTCGAAGATCGTGAGCTCCGACCCGTCGCGGCCGGAAAACACATAGGCCCGTCCCGCCCCAGCGCCCCGAGCGTTGCTCGACGGGGCTCCGACAACCACGTCAGCGTAGCCGTCGCCGTTCTGGTCGCCGGCGCCGGCGGCGCTCTGGCCGAACGCTTCGCCCGAGTCGCTCGACGCCAACGTCAACAGGATGGCCCCATCTCGCCCCGAATAGACATAGGCGCGATCGGTGCCGGGCGCACCGGCTATCACGTCGTTGACGCCATCGCGGTTGACGTCGCCGGCCCCCTCGAGCCCGGTGCCCAGCGTCTCACCGGGCTTGCCGGTCACGGCCCAGATCTGGCTCCCCGTCCGACCCGAATAGAGGTACACCTTGCCCGGCC
>JAYVJS010000588.1:0-4844 GCA_043769075.1 Gemmatimonadota bacterium
AAGCGGGCTTCAATCGCCTCCTCGGGCACCGCGGTCGCGACGAAACGAACCAGGCGACGCGACGTGTCCGATGACTGAATCTTGTAGCCCTTAGCCTCAAGGTGCCCCACGAAGGCGCGGAACAGGACGGCCGCGTTGCCGCGGGCCATTGTGGAGCCCATCGCGCCTTGCGCCCCAGCCCGGCGGGCACCAGCAACCAAGAGTATTCCTGCGGCCAGGAATGGCGCGACTCTCATGGAATCGAACTCCTCAAGACGAAACCAAGGCCTACTGCGGTAATATCGCTTGTTTCCCGCCGCGGAGACGGTCCGGTCGGGATCCGATTCAGGCCGCCGAACGACGCATCACGGTATCGCGCTCCCGGACCTCGATCGGCCGGAATCCCCGCGCCGCATACATCGATTGCGGGCCGCGGAAATGGCCTGCGTCGTTCCCTTCCGGTTCGTTGTGGGGGTACCCCTCGATCCACGACGCCCCTCGGGCGGGGGCGTCCGCGATGACTCGATCGAGCAAGGCCGTTGCCACCCCGTGGCGACGGAACGGCGGGGCGATGACGAAACACGAGACCCCGATCACCGATCGCGGCTCGGGTCCTCCAGCATCGACCAGCCGGTAGAGCCCGTAGTCGGACCGCAACGAGGCATTAACCCACCCAACGGGCCGGCCGTCGACGTAGGCGAGATACCCGAAGGTTGCACGGCACCGGAGTCGCCCAGCCATCGTCGACCGGTTGTCGAGCCAGAGGCGTTCAGGTTGCGCCGGTGTGGCCGGCACGTGTGGCTCGAGGCAATAGCAGGCAGCCCAATCGGGGTTCCCGGCGAAGCCGTCGTGATCGAAGAACCGAAGCCAGTCGTCAACCCGGTCCTCGGTCACCGGATGCACCGTCACCGTGGCGATCTCGGGTAGTCGTTCCGTGCCTCCGGTGAGGCGCGCGGCGGCCTCAGCGTAGTTGCGGGCGTAGTTCCGGATCGAGTCCTCGGGATAGGACCAGTCATGGCTGTTCTTGCCGTGGGCCACGAACGCGTCGGCGAGGGCGGCACTGTCGTCGGCTTCCACCACCGTCTCACACCCGAAACATTTGACCTTCACGGATTCCTCCTGATCCCCTGTCGCGGCAATCGGAGAGACCGCGCCGCATTGATTGGCTTCGCGCACAGCGGGCGCGCAACGCGGTCACGATTGGTTCGCTCTTGGTTTCTGTCGTTGTTCCGTCCGTGGCTTTCCCTTGCCCATCGCATCACGCATCGCCTGATAGCCGGCGGCGTATTCCAAGACCGGGAGCCGGGCCACGGTGCGCTCAACCACATCCAGCGCGAGCGCCGGCAGCGTCTTGAAACGGAGGCAGCCTTGGCCCATGTCGAGCTTCTTGCCGCTCTTTTCGTATTGCGTTTTGAACCACTCTAACAACGCCGGCTGTCCATAGAAGCAGATCATGTGCAGCGCCATGTACGACTTCTGTGACGCCAGGCTGATAAGGGGTAGCGGCTGCTTGAGGTTGCCGCCATAGCCGGCTGGGTACGTGGACAGCGGAACGAACCAGCTGATCATGCCGAACTGGATTCCTTGCTGGTATCCCGGTGGCAGGGCTCGGTTGATCCCCCGGCGGACTTCGCTCAACGCGTCACGGCGCTCCGCGGGAAGTGCGGCAAGGTATTCGGTCACGGTGGATGCTGGCATGGAAATAGGCCTACCTTGCCGGTTGTGACGTGGCGACTGCAACCTCAGAAGCGCGACGGTCTCGCGGTAGCCCCGTCCGGCCACGCGCAGATCCACGCGGTTGCCCGCGCGGTCGGCGAGGGTCCAGTGCGATGGACGGGAGCTGGTGGCGGGGACGGCCCGGCAGACCCGGCGCCCGTAGGTCGCTAGCAAACCGGAGGGCGCTCCCCGGCTCGGAGGGCGACGCTGAGAACGTACAGCGTATCCAATGGCGCCGGCTTCCCCCTAATCGGTACTCGCGCCACAATCGGGGCGCAGATGAACCAACCGGCGAGATTCGGCAAAGCGAGGACGGAGACCGTCACGATCCTCCCCGGCTCAAGGGTGAGGGTCGGCGAGGCGGTGGCCAGCGTATCGCCTGCGGACGAGACGAGGGCCATGGTCGTCGGCCATTCGCCGCGGGCCGGAATCATCGTCGAGTCGGAGACATAGCGTCCGCCATCTTGCCGGAACCGGGAACCGCTCAACGCAACCTCGCGGTTTGGCCCGCCCGTGAATCGCAGTAGGTTGACGGTGTAGTCACCCGACGCCTGAAAGCCGACGACGAGGGTGTTTGGGGCCTCGGCATCCGGCGGGTCCATGCATCCGGCGATCAGCGCGATGAGTGTGATCGAACCAAGCCCGGTGGTGGCTGTTCGCATGATCAAACCTATCCACTTGGGATGGCTGGCGTGGTGATTTGAATCACACCCGGGAAGCCCCAGAGGGGCGGCACGGCGTACGACTGGATCGAGAGCACGGTCGGTATCGGGGGCCGGTGATCGGGCCGCCAATTGCCGTGGTGACGCTGCAGTGCGACATTGGATTCCGCTCCGGATCGTCCCAACCAGGGCGCCGCCGAGTCAACACGCTTCGCCGAGAAACGCTATGCTCGACTTCCGCTACGCCATCCGCAGTCTGTCTCGAGCCAGAGGGTTCGCCACCGCCGTGGTGCTCACCCTAGGCCTCGGCATCGGCGCTAACAGCGCCATCTTCAGCGTGGTCCGCGGCGTCCTCCTCAAACCCCTCCCCCACCGCGACGGGGGCCGGCTGGTCTTCCTCCGCCAGTCCGCCGAGACGGTGGGGGGCGACAACGTGGCCTTTTCGGTCCCGGAGATCACCGACTTCCGGACCGGCTCGAAAACCCTGGCCGGGATCGCTGAGTACTCGCCGCAAACCTTCACGCTGGTGGAGCGCGACAACGCCACTCGGATCGCCGCCGGCTTGGTCACCGGCAACTATTTCAGCGTGATGGGCCTCGGGCCGGTCCTCGGCCGGGCCTTCGATCAGCAGGACGACGGGCCGGGAGCGGCCCCAGTCATGATGCTGACCTGGCAGTACTGGCAGTCGCACTTCGGCGGGGACTCCGGCATCGTGGGCAAGTCGCTCCAGATCAACGGGCGCGCCGTGCCGGTGGTGGGGGTGCTGCAAACCGCGCCCGACTTTCCCCAGAAGATGGACGCGCTGATGAACATGGTGAACAGCGAGCACCATGTGAGTGCCATGATGGTGACCGGCCGGACCCACCGGATGACCCAGATGATCGCCCGGCTCGCGCCGGCCGCGACCGTCGAGCAGGCCCGGGCCGAGGTGGCGACGATCACGGCGCGGGCTCATACCGATCATCCCGAGGCGTACGATGCCGGGTCCGCCTTCAAAGTGACCCTGACCCCGTTCCAGGAGGTGTTGGGGCAGGATGCCCGGCTCATGTTGCTGCTGCTGATGGGGGCCGCGGCGTTCGTGCTCATCATCGCCTGCGCCAACGTGACCAACCTGACCCTGATGCGCGGGGTCCGGCGGGAGCACGAGCTGGTGGTCCGGGCGGCGTTAGGCGCCGGGACGGGCAAACTCCGCCGGTTGCTGCTGGCCGAGAACCTGGTGTTGGCGGGGGCCGGCGGGGTCCTCGGCGTGCTGATCGCCCTGGGCGGGCTCGGGATGCTGGTGGCCTTCACTGAGCGGATGAGCGCCCGGGCCGGCGAGATCAAACTGGACGGCGTGGTCCTGCTCTTTACCCTGGCGGTGACGGTCGGGGTGGCGCTGTTGCTCTCGTACGCGCCGCGCTTCACCCAGGAGGAGGGGCTCAGCGCGGGGCTCGCGGCCGGGGGGCGGCGGGCCACCGGCGGCGCCCACCGGCAGCGGCTCCAACAGACCCTCGTGGTGGCCCAGATCGCCGTGTCGGTGGTGCTCCTCACGGGCGCCGGCCTGCTGACCCGAACGATGCAGCACCTCAGCGTGGTGGACACGGGGTTGAAGGGCGAGAACGCGCTCACCATCGAGGTCCCGCCCGACTTCAACAAGCCGCAGCCCGAAAACGTGGCGCGGTACGAGCGGATCCAGAGCCAGCTCGCGAGCCTGCCCGGCGTGAAAGATGTGGGGCTCGGCTCCACGGTGCCGCTTCGGTCCGAGCAGTTTGCGCTCGACATCAAGGCCGAGGGCCGGGCGCCAGAGCCGGGCGAGCCGATGCCGCACGCCGAGGGCCGGACCGCGAGCCCCGAGTATTTCGAGGCGGCCGGCATTCCGCTCGTCAAAGGCCGGAATTTCACCACCACCGACCGGCGGGAATCCGCGCTGGTCGTGATCATCAATCAGACCCTGGCCGAGCGACTGTTCCCGGGGCAGGACCCGATCGGGCGCCGGGTGGCGTGGACCGGCGACGTGCTCCGCTTTATCGGCATCTCGGGCGACTGGCGCACGGTGGTGGGCGTGGTGGGAGACACCAAGGACGGCGGTCTCGACGCCCGGCCGGTCCCGGTGCTGTTCTCCCCGTTTGCGCAGGCGGACATCTTTGGGAGCAGCCTGGTGATCCGCGGGAGTGGTGACGTGACCCGCCTGGCCAGCGCCGCGAGCCGGGTGGTGCGGGCGGTGGCGCCCGATCAGCCGGTGGAGAGGGTGCTCACGTTGGACCAGATCAAGGACGAAAGCGTCGCCCCGCGGCGGCTCAACGCGCTGTTGGTGGCGTCGTTCGGGCTTCTCGCCGTGTTGATCGCGGCCGTGGGGATCGCCGGGGTGCTGGCATTCTCGGTGAGCACCCGAACGGCCGAAATCGGGATCCGGATGACGCTGGGCGCCGACGCGGCGCGGGTCCAGAGGATGGTCCTGGGCGAAGGGGGGCGGCTCCTGCTGCTGGGGCTCGGGATCGGCGTGACGGC
>JAYVJS010000589.1:0-4709 GCA_043769075.1 Gemmatimonadota bacterium
GCAGCCGAAGCGAAGACTCGATCTCCGACTCCTCCGGCAAGTCGTACTGATCGACGAGGTCTCGGCAGAGTTCGAACGTCAGCGTCCCGCCCTCGACCCCCCCAGCCGTGCCATCAGAAAGCGTCGGCAGCGAAGGCAGGTCGAGAATCCGCCCTTGTCGAACCGATTCGACCATGACACAGGAGTTCCGGGGTGATGATCCCAGGACCACGACTCCCGGCTGATGCGCCTTGAGCCAGCAGGCGATCCCTCCGATCAGCCCGCCCCCGCCAATGGAGACCACGACCGCCCCGAGCGTCGGACACCGCCGGAGCAACTCGATCCCGATCGTGCCCTGCCCCGCCACCACGTCCCAATCGTTGTACGGCGACAAATACACCTGACCGGTTTCCGCCCCAACCCGGCGAGCTTCCACTTCTGAAAGGCCGGAGTCATTCCCAAAGAAGACCACCTTGGCGCCAAGCTTTCGAATCTTCGCCAGCTTAGTCGGCGCGACATTCTCAGGCAGATACACGGTCGGGACCACGCCGGCAATCTTGCCGGCATACGCCACAGCCGCGCCATGATTGCCGCTCGACGCGGCAATGACCCCCCGGGCCCGATCCTCGGCCGAAAGCGCCAACATTTTGCTCAAGGCACCCCGAACCTTGAACGACCCGGTCAGCTGCTGATTCTCGAGCTTGAGGAACACCCGTGCGCCGATCTCCTCCGAGATGCTGGGGCAGAGCATCAGCGGCGTCTCCCGGATCTGCGGCCGGATCCGGCGCTCGGCCGCTGCAATCCGTTCGACGAGGTTCATTGAGCCTGCCGTTTGAGCATCCGGCCGGCCTGGCTCGTCACCGTCTTTCCATCCTGCCAGACCGTCCGGCCGTTGACCCAGACCCGCGTAATACCGGTCGAGACCAGATGGGGTTCGGCTGGGGTGGCCCGGTCGGCGACGGTAGCGGGATCGAACAGCACCAAATCGGCAAATTGGCCCGGCGCGATGGTACCTCGATGGGTGAGCCCGACGTGCGCCGCGCTGAGGCTCGTCATCCGTTTGATCGCAACCTCGAGCGGCATGACTTGCATGTCCCGGACGTACTTGCCTAACACCCTGGTGAAAGCCCCGTAACCCCTGGGGTGGGCCCCATCGAGCCCCCCATCCGAACACACGTTGGTGTGTTCCCAGGCCAACAGCTTGCCGATGTCACCCTCGTCCATGCTGGTGGCGACGACGCTCTCGCTGCCCTGACCCCCATGGGCCTTCTCCCACACCATCGCCTCTCGAATCAGGCCCATCAGGGTACTGGCCGGATCTTCGTTCCGAAGCTTGGCGATCTCGGCGACGGTCTTGCCCTTGTAGGCGGGATTGGCTTCGAAATCGCCGATCAGCAATCCCTCCGGCTTGGCGATTTCCTTGAGGATGTTGTTGGCCTCGGCTCGATTCGAAAAATCGCGCTTCGGAAACAACACCTGAAGGGTCGACTGCCAGTAGGTATACGGATAGACGTCGGCGGTAATGTCGACCCCGCTGGCCCGGGCCGCGTTGAGCAGCCCGAACAAGCTGTCGGTCTTTCCCCACAACGGAACCATCGCCAACTTGAGGTGACTAATCTGCACCGGAAGCTTGGCTTCCCGGCCAATCGCGATGATCTCGTCGATCGCGTCCCAGAACCACCGATCCTCACTCCGGATGTGACTGATGTACCGGCCGCCGGCCTTCGCGGCCACCTTGGCCAACGCCAGGACTTCGCCCCGATCGGAATTGATCCCGGGATCGTATTCGAGCCCGCTCGAAAGACCCAGCGCTCCGGCATCCAGTTCCCGCTGGAGCAACACGGCCATCGAGTCGACTTCTTTGGTCGTCGCATGGCGCTTGAAATCCTCGCCCATAACCGCCGAGCGGATCGTTCCGTGGCCGGCGTAGAACGCCACGTTGATCGACGGCCCGCTCTTCGCCAGCGAGTCGAATCGCTCGGCGAGGGGCATCGGATGGTCGCCGTCGTTACCCCCGACGATCGTGGTGATCCCCTGGCTCACGGCGGCCAACGCCCCAGGGTTCGAGGCAAGGCCTCCAGTGTGGTGGCTATGGGTATCGATGAAACCGGGCGCGAGCACCATGCCTTGGCCGTCGACAACTGAATCGCCGCGGGCTGGTTTCACGGCGCCACCAACCGCCACGATCGTGTCGCCGACTATTCGGACGGCACCGGCCACGCCGGGCACACCGGTCCCGTCGATAATCCGGACGTTGGTGATCGTGGTCCCCGCGGGACCCGAGGCGGTTTGACACGCTGTGAGCACGAAGACCGCGGAAAATGCCGCCCGCAATGGAGTCATATAGGAGACCAAGAAAGAGGGTAAGACCGGCAATGATGCCGCCGAGAGAGCCGCGCGGCAAGGGATGACATCAGCCCGGCTGGCCATACGACCGGAACCGCTCGAGCACCGAACCCATCTGCGCCGGATTGAGCGTCGGAGGCTCGCCCAGTGGCAAGACCCGGAGATACACGCCGGCCAGGAACTCGACCTCCTGGGCCACCGTGAGCGCGCGTTCGAGGGTCACTCCTGCCGCCACCAACCCGTGATGGGCGAGCAAGCAGGCCAGTCGGCCCTCCATCGCTGTTACGACCAGGTTCGCGAGCGAGTCAGTGCCGAAGAGCGCGTATCCGGCACAACGAACCGAGTCGCCCCCGGCCACGGCAATCATGTAGTGGAACGCCGGGAGATCACGGCCGAGACAGGCGACCGCCGTGGCCGCGGGCGGGTGGCCATGCACGATCCCTCCAATGTCGGGCCGAGCCCGGTACAGTTCGGCGTGGATCCGCCACTCACTTGACGGCTTCCGCCGCGCGCCAGGAAGCGGCTTCCCCTCGAGATCCAGCCCCACGACGTCAGACGGCTCAAGGAGATCGTATGGCATTCCCGTCGGGGTGATCAGCATCCCGCTCGGAATCCGGCAGCTCACGTTTCCAGAAGTCCCGTGGGTTAGGCCTAGTGCCACCGTCCGGCAAGCCGCGTCGATCAGCTCCGCGCGCAACGCGTCATCCGCCATGGGTTCGCTCCGGAAAAAGCCGCGCCAGGCCTTCGGTGGACGCGGCAGTCAGCCCTCGTTCAGTCAGCAAGCCCGTGACAAGACGCGCCGGCGTCACATCGAACGCTGGATTCGCGACCGGAACCTCGGCGCCGAAGCCAAGCTCCGCGCCGGACCGTTCCTCAATCGGGATCTGGGCGCCCTCGGATCCCCGCCAGTCAACGCTCGAGGACGGAACCGCGACGTAGAAAGGCACCCGGGTATCGAACGCGGCCAGTGCCTTGAGATAGGTCCCGATCTTGTTCGCCACATCGCCCTGCCGGGTGGTGCGGTCGGTTCCGACCAGGCAACAATCGACTCGGCCCTTTTGCATCAGGTGTCCACCCGCGTTATCGGCGATGACCGTGTGAGGAACCCCATGACCGGCCAACTCCCAAGCGGTCAGCAAACCTTGGTTGCGAGGCCGGGTTTCGTCGACCCAGACATGAATCGGAACGCCACGTTCGTGAGCCAAATAGATCGGTGCCAACGCGGTGCCCCAGTCGACAGTCGCGAGCCAACCGGCGTTGCAGTGGGTCAGGACATTTACCGGCCGGCCTCGGCCGATCCGCTCCCAGAGAGCCCGCAAGAGCGGCTCGCCATACTCGCCGATCGTCCGACAAGTCGCGACGTCGTCGTCGGCTAGTTGGGCGGCATAACGGTACCCCGCCGCCGCCCGGTCCGCCGGTGTCAGTCCGCTCAGGTGCCCGACCATACGGTCAAGCGCCCAACGAAGGTTGATGGCGGTGGGCCGAGTGTCGCCTAACGTGGCAGCGGCACGGGCCAGGCCGGCGTCACTGGCGTCCGCCCGGAGAGCGAGCGCCACCCCAAAGGCGGCCGCGACGCCGATCAACGGCGCTCCGCGAACCCGCATCCGGCGAATGGCATCGGCCATCTCACCACAGGACTGGATCTGGATCACCGACAGGCGGCCCGGCAACGCGGTCTGATCGATGACCGAAACCGTCACGCCGTCGTCCTCAACCCAGATCGTCCGAAACCAGCGATCGCCGACCCGCATCAGTGACCGTCGAACTCCAAGACGCTAAAGGTCCGATACCCGGCCGCTTCGAGCCGGCGGCGCCCGCCAAGGTCGGGAAGATCGATGGCAAAGCAGGCCTCGACGATCCGAGCATCGAGTGTGGTGAGCAGTGTCAGAGCGGCCAGCGCGGTGCCACCGGTCGCGATCAAGTCGTCGATTAAGATCACTCGCTGGCCCGGATCAACGGCGTCGCTATGGATCTCGACCCGGTCGCTCCCGTACTCGAGGTCGTAGGTTTGGCCGACCGTGGCCGCCGGCAGCTTGCCTGCCTTGCGGACCGGGACGAATCCGGCGCCGAGCCCAACGGCGACCGCACCGCCCAGAATGAACCCTCGGGCCTCGATGCCGACCACGTGGTCGATCCCGAGCGGCCGGCACCGGGTCACAAACCGGTCAACCAACTCCCGAAACGCCGGGCCGTTCGCCAAGAGCGTCGTGATGTCGCGAAACAGGATCCCCGGCTTGGGATGATCCGGAATCGAGCGGATCAAGGCCTTGAGGTCGATCACAGTACTCGCCCCGCGATGCCCCGAAGCCGTTCGACCAGGTCGGGATCTCGGAAAGCCGGTGCTGTTATGACCGCATGGTCGAGGGCTCGGTCGCAGCCACAAG
>JAYVJS010000590.1:0-4040 GCA_043769075.1 Gemmatimonadota bacterium
TGCGTGCTCGGCGGCCACCCACGCACGTCCCCGTTGACCCATCGCCGCCCGTTCCTCGGGCGGTAGACTCGCGAGCCGACGAATCGCTTCGGCCAGGGCGCCGGCCGACGAATCGGCCGCCGTCACCCCGGCGCCCGCTCCGGCCAGCATCCGGGCGACCTCACCCGGGACATTGCCCACGACCGGCAACGCCGCCGCCAAGTAGTCAAAGAGCTTGTTGGGGCTTACCCCGAATGCGAACAATGGGGCTTCCCGCAACACCATTAAGCCAGCATCCGCTTCAGCCAAGAGCGCCGGCATTTCATCCTTGGGGACCGGGGTGCGAAACTCGAGATTGGACAGCCCCAGTCGCTCGGCCATCGCGGCCAGCCCGGCCTTCGAAGGCCCGTCTCCGACCAGCAGGAATCGAATCGAAGGATCACCCAGGAGCCGGTGCGCCGCCCCGAGCACGGCCTCAAGCCCGTTGGCGGGCCCGTGTGCGCCCGCGTAGACGAAGGTCAGGGTGGTCCGAGCAGGACGGGCCGCTTCGCCGAAGGCGGTGGTGTCGACTCCATTCGGGACACAGACCAGTTTCGACGCCGGGTGGCCCCGGTCCCGAAGATAGTCCGCCGATCCCTGCGCGAGCACCAGGATCCGATCCGCACTCTTGTACAGCGATCGCGCCAACACGCCTAAAGCGTGGTAGCCCAGCGACCGACGACGGCCGGTTACCAGCAGGCTCTCGGGCCAGAGGTCTCGAACCTCGAAAACAAAGGGCTTCCGGAGCCGGCGAGCCACCCGGCGGGCAGCCCATGCCGCGAAGAGGTGAGGTGACGAACCGATAATCACGTCCGGTGCTTCGCTGTCCCAGTCCTCGCGTCCCAGTTGTCGGGAAAATGACAGCCAGTTGAGGACACGGCGGCCATCGTTCTGCCGATACGGCCTTGTGTACAACCATCGGATCGAGACGCCATCAATTGATTCATGGACCGTGCGCCGGTCGCCCTCGCGGCGATGGGTGTACACTCGCCGCTGCAGGTTGAAGTCGCTGGCGGCAATGGTAACCTGCCAACCCAATGGCATCAACGCTCGCGCCATTTCGATGTGCCGCGTTCCTCCAGCTTCGGTCGCCGCGACGCTGAAATGGTTGACCCACAGCAGCCGACGCGGCGACGCAGTCACCGTGACTCCCCCACTCCGTCGACGAATCGGCGACACCAGAGCTCGATACAGATCAGCGCGAAGATGGTATAAGTCCCGTCGACCTGGCCGCGACGATCTCGATCGACCAGCCGCCGGACTGACGGCGGATCGAACACCCCTCGACGGTTGAGGCTGCAAGGCGACAGCGTTTCCTCAACCATCGGTTTGAGCTCGCGGGAAAGCCACCGACGTAGCGGTGCCCCAAAACCGGTTTTACCCCGATGGATCACCTCGCGGGGCAACAACGGCTCCATCGCCTGCCTGAAGATGGCCTTGCCTTCCCGCCCTCGCTGCTTGTAGCCCGTCGGGATCCGCGCGGCGTAGTCGACCAGTTCCAAGTCGAGCAGAGGTACCCGCACCTCGATCCCCGCGGCCATCCCCATCTTGTCGGTGTAGTTGAGGTTGTGGTCTGCCAAGAAGTGCTTGCCTTCAAGATACAGCAACCGTTGGATCGGATCCCGCTCCAATGGAATCCGGGCTAAGCTTTCCAGCAGCGGCGCCGCGGTGTCCTCCTCGGCGACTTTTGCGGCGAAGGCCGGCGTGTAGAGCCCTCGGCGAAGTGCGTCGGTACTCCACCAGAAATACGCCGCGAGCCGACGATCGGCCGGAAGATCGATGTACGAGGCAGCCTTCGCCAGCCGTCGAAGCAGTGGGATTTGCACGTTCAACCCCGCGCCCCCATCGGCCACCCCCCGTGCCACACCGGCCACCAGCGCCCGCATCGGGGCCGGCATCCATCGCCAGCTCCATTCGTGGGCCAAGGCGGCGTGGCGCCGGTAACCGGTGAAGATGTCATCGCCACCAGCGCCCGAGAGCAATACCTTCATCCCATCGCGCCGAGCCGCCTCGGCAATCAGGAGGGCGTTGATCGGGGCCGGATCGGCCTGCGGTTCATCGAGGAGCCAAATCACCTGCTCGAGCCGGTCACAGATCGACGGCCCCACCACGATCTCCCGCAGCTCGACACCCAAGTGCGAAGCGACCTGGCGTGCAAACGGCAGGTCGCTGGGCATCCCGTCCGTGCTCCGGCCGTCGTCATCCCAGCCGAGGCCGTAGCAGATGGGCCTGACGCCGGGCTGGGCCTGCCGCATCATCGCCACGACGCTGCTGGAGTCCAGCCCCCCTGAAAGGAAGGCCCCGACCGGGACATCCGCCACCAGTTGCCGCTTGACCGCCGCCGCCACCTGGTCCCGCAATGCAGCGGCAATCTCCTCCGCCGAGCCCGCCATTCGCTCGCCCCGATAGGGAAGGTCGTAGTAGCTCCACTGTCGTGTCACCTGTCCCGCTCGCACCACCATCGCATAGCCGGGCGGGAGTTTCCGGACGCTCGCCAACGCCGTCCGCGGCGCCGGACACCACAGGTAGGCGAGGGTCTGATGAATTGCGACGGGATCGAGGTCTCGGGGAAGGTCCTGGTACTGGAGCAGCGCTTTGAGTTCCGATGCAAACAGCAACCCTTGGGGCGTCGCCGCGTAGTACAACGGCTTCACGCCGAGCGGATCGCGGACGAGGAAGAGGTCGCCGCGGCGGAGCCCATCTTGTTGCCCCGACTCCCGCCCATCCCGGATCGCGAAGGCGAAGATCCCGTTGAGCGACTCCAGCATGGCGGGCCCCCGCTCCGCGTACAAATGAAGGAGAACCTCGGAGTCGGTCTGGCTGTGGAACGAATGGCCGCGGGCCACGAGCTCAGTCCGCAACTCCCGGTAGTTGTAGATCTCGCCGTTGAACACCAGCGCCAAGTCCGCAAGCGAATGGCTGCCGCAGATTGGGCAATCCACCGTCATCGGCTGGCGACCCTCTTCGCTGAGGTCGATAATGGCGAGCCGGCGGTGGCCGAGCCCGGTGGCCCCAATCCCCTCGCCGTGCATCCAGGTGCCCTGGCCGTCAGGGCCTCGATGAGCCACAGCGTCGGTCATCCGCCCGAGAAGGTGAGCGGGGAAAGCCCCCTGATAGCCAGTGATTCCGCACATCGCCTAAACCACTCCAGGCGGGGGCGACCAACCTGGCAAGACCGCCGCCAACACTTGGGCCAGGCCGGCGCGATGCGCCCGATAACTGAACCGGGCCTCGATCCGTTCCCGCCCCATTCGACCAAGTCTGGCGCGTTCGGCCGGATCATCCAAGAGTCCGGCGATCTCGCGGGCCATCCCTTCGGCGTCATCCGGCTCGACGAGCCGGCCGACATCTCCCACCACCTCGATCACTGCCCCTCGCGGGCTGGTCACGACGGGCAGGGAGCAGGCCATGGCTTCGGCGATACTCACCCCGAACCCCTCATAGACCGTCGCCTGAGCCAGCAGGGCCGCCCCGTGATACGCGGCTATCTTGTCGGCGGTCGACAATCGTCCAGGAAACTCAACGGCGTGTGCCACTCCAAGTCCTCGCGCCAAGTCGACCAGGTCGGGGTGCGCGTCGCCGTGGCCGCCCACAATGACGAATCGAGCATCTGGGTGGCGCGACAGCACGTAGGGAGCCGCCCGGAGCAACGTGGCAACCCGCTTTCGACTCGCGTTGGCGCGAGTAAGGTGGCTCACCGTAATAACCGTCTTGGAAGGCCCCTTGCTGGCCGGAGGGCGATAGAGCGTGGTGTCGATCCCCTGATACACGCGGTGAAGGTTTACGCCGCCTAACTGCCGGAGGTAGCCCATCTCAACATCACAGATCGCAACATTTGCGGTTGCCAGGCGAACACAGGCCCGAACCACACCTCGCCTGATCGGCCCCAGATTTCTCCACCAATCGAGGTCCGGAGTCAGCTGAAGGGTGCCGGTGAAGACATTGGGGCGGCCGCGCAGCCGGGATTTTACCAAGCTGAGTATCCCCGAGCCCCACCACCAGGTAAAATAAAGATCAGCGTT
>JAYVJS010000591.1:0-11217 GCA_043769075.1 Gemmatimonadota bacterium
ACTGAAACAGGGAGAACGCGAGAATGTTGAGCCGGATCATTAAGAATCTCCGAGTGGCACGACGAGTAACCGGCATTCCCGTGGTCCTCGCCATGCTTGCGACACCTGGGGGCCCCCTCCAAGCCCAGCAAGCCGGCCCACCACGGCCTGACGACGTGGCCACACTCGACGGCATCATGAAGGCCTACTACGACGTCGTCAGCGGGCCGGCGGGCTCCCTGCCCGACCCGGCCCGCGACCAGTCGCTCCACCATCCCAATGCGCAAATCACCCTGCTCAACCGGAAGGCCGACGGCTCGGCCACGGTCGAGGTCACCGACTTGGCCGGCTATTACCGCCGATCCGGCACCGGGCCCAGGAAGACGGCGTTCTTCGAACGCGAAATCAGCCGCGTCACCCAGCGAATCGGGGCGTTGGCCCACGTGTGGAGCACCTACGAGTCATCGGAAACGCCAGGCGGCAAAGCCCAAAGCCGGGGCATCAACAGTATTCAGCTGTATTGGGACGGGACCCGGTGGTGGATTCTCGGGTGGCTCTTCGACGATGAGCGCAATGGCGGCAAAGTTCCCGTCGAATACCTGCCCCGCCGGGAATGACCACCGACACCAAGGGCGGCGCCTCGGAGTCAGTCGTGGGAGGGTTCCAGCCGCAGTCGTTCGAGGTGAAGCACCGCGCCGAGGGCGAGGAATAACCGCTCGGCTTCGGCAAACAGGCCCGCAGCCTGGGCGGACCGCCCGAGCCGGCGGGCGGCCCGCATCCCCAGAGCGGCGCATTCCCCTTGAAGTTGGGTACTGCTGAATCGTTCCGCCGTCGCTCGCCCCGCCAGAGCGATCTCCAGGGCTCGAACCGGATCGCCTTGGAGGAGCGCTAGCTCGGCGCGAACCCGGTTGGTCTCCGCGACGCCCACCTCATCGCCGGCTTGGGCCGCCAGCTTCTCCGACCGATCGAGGCGTTCGGCCGCCAAGGCAAACTCCCCATCGGCCACCGCCGTTTCAGCTTGCCCCACCGTCGCCAAGGCGGCGAGAGCCGGGTCACTGGTGACCGCTGCATGCCTAACGGCTTCCTCCGCTTCCCGCCCGGCCTCCTCAATCTGGCCGGTCTCCCGGGCGACGATCCCCAAGTTGTGGTGAGTCTCGGCAATCCCGCGCCGATCGCCGAGCCGTTGGTAGGACAGCAGAGCCTCCCGGAACAAACTCCGCGATTCCTCGACTCGGCCCCGGAGAAAGGCCACGCTGGCCAGGTTGTTCGAGGCGCGTGCCGTGCTCTGGATATCGTTGAGACGGCGGCCGAAGTCGAGCGACGCCGCGAACCGAAACGAAGCATCATCGAGCCGGCCTCGTTCGTAGGCAATCGCGCCCAACAAATTCAGACACCGCATTTGCCCGTCGTCATCGACCCGGTTCCGAAACCGGCTGAGGGCGTCCGACGCGAGGGTTTCGCCGTCGGTAAGGAACCCAAGACGAGTTGCAGCCGTGGCAACGGCCAGTGCGACACCGGGGGACGACGAGCCGAGAGCCGACTCCGCGCGATGGAGATCGAGCACGTCCTGATACCGCCCCTGCGCCAGGAGCGCTCGGAGCCGGGTCGGGGTATCTCCCTCGGCGGACTGGACCACGATTCGAGCCTAAGGCCTTAGTACGCGATCGCGAAACGGCTGAACCCGTTGATCCGGGCCACCAACTCGTCGATTTCCGGGAAGTTCACCGACCCAAGTTTCAGGAAAGGCTCGCTGGCTTCTTGAACCCAGATGGCCAGCAAGGCTTTGATCCCCGCGTCAACGGCATCGACCACGCCATCGTGGTTGTAGTCCGGGTTGGCCTCCGAGTAGTCGATTCGGAGCTCGGCCATTCTGTCGGAGCTGAAACGGAGGCCGGTCGGCTCCATCTCGAAAAGCATTCGGTTCGACGGATCGACCGTCATGGTGATGAGAATCGAGTCGCCCTTTGCGAACGGACGCCCGTCCGGATAACTCAAGAGCGATCGGCCCGATAGCTTGAGCCTGGCGTACCGATTCCCTTGGCGGCCGCGATCGTCTTGGAAGTAGATCGCGCCCTCAGCGTTGCTGCCCGCTTTGGCCCAGAACGAAACGCTCTGGTTAAAGAACGGGGCATGATCATCGGCCAAATCGAGAATGACGGGGTCGCTGTCCTCCGATCCATCGTGACCCGATCCTTGGGCGAACGCGGGCTGGTCCCCGAGCGCGCGAACGCCCGCCGACGGCCCGGTTGCGCAGGCGCCGAGAGCCACGATAGCGGCCAGAAGAAGTGGGGTGGAACGATGAGTCCTAAGCATTGGGGTCTCGCTCGAAAAGGTCAGTCGGTCGCACCATCAAGAATTCGTTGCAATCGGGCTCGTGAAATGCTAAGGCGGCGGGCCGCCTCGGTCTTGTTGCCGCCGGTTTCAGCGATCATCGCATCGGTGGCGGACCGAATCACGGTTGCCAACGGGGCAAACAGAGGCAGCCGCTCCGCTGCATCACCATCGCGCCGGGTAGCGGGAACGGCAAGGTTGACCTCCAACGTTCCCGGGGCCGAGAGCACCAAACCGCGTTCCACCACGTTGCGGAGTTCCCGGACGTTACCGGGCCACCGGTGGCCCCGGAGGGCCTCACGGACCGCGGGCGTCAGCATCGGCACCGGCATCCCGTACTTCATCGCCAAGCGGGTTGCAAACGCCTCGGCCAGAAATTCGATATCGGCGCCCCGGTCTCGGAGGGCGGGCAGCGTTAAGCCCACGACGTTCAGCCGATAATAGAGGTCTTCCCGGAACGCGCCTGCAGCCACGGCCGCCGGCAAATCAACGTGGGTGGCCGCGATGACCCGGACGTCCACTGGGCGCGTTTCCCGACCGCCGACCCGGCGAACTTGGCGGCCCTCCAGCACCCGGAGCAGTTTGGGTTGGGCCTCGAGCGGGAGATGTCCGACCTCATCGAGGAAGATGGTACCGCCATGGGCCAACTCGAAGAGACCGGGCCGGGAGGTCACGGCCCCGGTAAACGCCCCCTTCTCATGCCCGAACAGTTCACTCTCGATCAGATTGGCGGGAATCGCGGTACAGTTGACTTCGACAAACGGCGCCGCGGAGCGCGGGCTGTGATAATGGATGGCTCGGGCCAGGAGTTCTTTCCCGGTCCCGGTCTCGCCGCCGAGAATGACCGAGACATCGCGGTGGGCGGCAACCCGCGCGGCCTGTCCGATGACCTGAGCGAGGGCTGGGCTTTGGCCAAGGATTGACGAGAAACCAATCTGATGGAGTTCCTCCACGGCGAAACGAGCGGCATCTCGGGAGGCGCTCGCCGCAGCCGCCTCCCGCTCCACGGTCCGGCGAAGGAGGTCCAGATCGCCGGGAAGGGCGAAGTAGTCGGCGGCCCCACTGGCGACGGCCCGTGCCGCCACCCGGTGATCCTCAACCGATCCGATCAGATACCACGGGGCGGGCGACTTCGGTAGTCGGCCGAACATTTCGATGGCATCGACCTCGGCCCCTCCCGCCAGAACCAACACCGCGGCAACATCATCTGGCACCAGCGGCGAACCCGGGTCAACCCCGATCGAGCCAAGGCCGAGCTCCGAGACCAGTCCCGCCATAGTCTGGGCGAAGCTGTCCGAGAGACACATTAGCGCGACCCTGCCGCGGCTCTCTGCCACGCGCCCTCGCCTCTCTGCAACCTGAATCGGGAATGAACCAACCGGGACGGCCTGGGGACGATTGAAAATACTCCCCAACCACACACAGTGGGGCCCGTCCTCCGTGGAGGCCGAGGCCACGGCGAGGCCGTGGTTCATCGATCGAGATGGTCGGACCCCTGCACTCACTCAAATGCCTTTGGGTCGGGCGGACGGAAAGGAGCGATCAAGTCAATCCAAAGCATGGATGAGACCACGTTGGATTCTGAGCCAGTAACTCATTGCTATAAAATCACTTAACAGGTTTTCCATCGTAGTGGGAGTTTAGAGTGCCGCCTCGAATCGAGGCGGGCCGTATCGAAACGGTGCGGCGACCTGGCCACGGTCCAGACCGAGCCCCGCCGACCGGCCTCCTTAGATTGCCTACGGAAGCCAAAGGAGACCCAATGGAAGACCATGCTGCCGCGGCCGACCGGGCCCAATCGCTCGGCGAGGAGATTGCCAATAGTGTGAGCCACGGGGTTGGGTTTCTGGCGGCTCTGGTTGCCCTCCCCGTCCTGATCGTGGGCGCCCTGCCCCATGGCACCGCGGCCGTGGTTGGCGCGATCGTTTTCGCGGCGACCGCGGCCCTCCTTTACCTAACGTCGACGCTCTACCATGCCTTGGCGCCCAACCGGGCCAAGCGGGTGTTCCAGATCCTCGACCACGGCGCGATCTATTTGCTGATTGCGGGGACGTACACCCCGTTTACCCTGGGCGTGCTCCGCGGACCGTGGGGCTGGACCCTCTTCGGGCTGATCTGGGCTCTCGCGATCGCCGGCGTCGTCCTTAAATCGACGGCTGGAATCAGATATCCCCGGCTCTCAACGGCTCTCTACGTTGGGATGGGGTGGTTGATTCTGGTCGCCGCGAAACCGCTCTGGCAGGGCGTCCCGGGTTGGGGCATCTTCTGGCTGGTGGCCGGCGGAGTAGCCTACACGGCGGGCGTGGGGTTTTACGCCGCCGAACGGCTCCGCTACGGCCATTTTGTCTGGCATCTGTTCGTCCTGACCGGCACATTCTGTCATTTCATCGCGGTGTTGTACTACGCCGCCTAACGACGGAGATGTCCATTTTTCGGCCGCCTGACCGGATCACCACCAACCGCCTGGTCCTCACTCGTTGGAGCCCGAACCACGCCCCGCTGCTCAAGGCCGCCATCGACAGCAGCCTCGAGCACCTCCAGGCGTGGATGCCGTGGGCCACGGCCGAGCCCACCCTGGCGGCCGACATCGCCCGGCGCCTGGCCCAGTTCGGTGCCGATTTCGAGGCCGGCCGTCGGTGGCTCTACGGGATCTTCGTCCCCGACGAATCCTCCGTCGTCGGCGGACTTGGCCTCCACCCAAGCGGCACCGACCAGCCGGCGGTGGACATCGGCTACTGGCTCCGCTCGGACGTTACCGGGCGGGGGTTCGCCACTGAGGCGGTCCGCGCGGCCACCAACCTCCCTGGTGTTGCCGAGGCCTACATCCATTGCGACCCCCGGAACCAACGAAGTGCCGCGGTGGCCCGCCGCCTCGGATTCCGCCACGTCACCACGCTGGCCGCGGCGGCGGTGACCCCATCCGGCGAACCACGCGACACCATGGTCTGGCGGCGAGGGCCATCAACGCGGTTTGCCCCTCCGGCGGTGACCGTCGAGCGCCGGCCCGACGGAACCGTTCACCTCCGGAATCCGACCCCCCTCGGCACGCCGGCCCGGGCGGTCGGGGAATGGCTCGAGCATTGGGCGGTGGCGGCCCCGGCCCGGCCCTTTCTTCAAGAACGGGGGCCTAACGGCGATTGGGTGGGGCCGACCTATGCCGAAGCGCTCGACCAGGTCAAGCGAATCGCGACCTGGCTGCTCCGCCAAGAGCTCTCGGCCGACCGGCCGGTCGCGGTCCTGTCCGACAACAGCGTCGAGCACGCCCTGCTTTCCCTCGCGGCCATGCACGTGGGGATTCCGGTGGCCCCGGTTTCGCCGGCCTATTCGACCCAATCCCGTGATTTCGGCAAGCTCAAGAGCGTCCTCGATCAGGCGACGCCCGGCGTGATCTACGTCGCCGACGCTGCCCGATTCGCGCCCGCATTGGCGGCGGTCGGCGCCGGCCGAAACGCAGGCCTGATCACTGGTGGAGCCCAGTTCCAGGAACTGCTCGGCACCCTCGACGAAGGCCGGGTGGCCGATCACTTCCAGGACGTCGGCCCCGAGACGATCGCGAAGTTCCTGTTTACGTCGGGTTCGACCGGAAGCCCGAAGGCGGTGATCAACACCCAGGCCATGCTCACTGCTAGTCAACAAGCCCGAGTCCAGGTGTGGCCCTTCCTGGCCGACCAGCCGCCGGTCATCGTGGACTGGTTGCCCTGGTCGCACACCTTCGGCGGCAATCACAACTTCAACCTGGTCCTTCGCAACGGAGGGACGCTCTACATCGACGGAGGGCGGCCGGTACCCGGGCTGTTCGAGACCACCGTTGCCAACCTGAAGAGCGTGGCCCCAACCATCTATTTCAACGTACCGCGCGGCTACGACATGCTGGTGACCGCGCTCCAAGCCGACCCCGAACTTCGGCGCCATTTCTTGAGCCGGCTCCAAGTCATCTTCTACGCGGCCGCGGCCTTGCCGCCCCATCTCTGGGATGATTTGACCGCCCTGGCCCTGGAGGCCGCTGGCGGCCCGGTGATGCTGACGTCAGGTTGGGGCTCGACCGAAACCGCCCCGCTCGCCACCGATTGCCACTTCCAGGCCTCGCAATCCGGCGTGATCGGCCTTCCGGTGCCGGGAACGGAACTGAAACTGGTGCCTAACGGCAACAAGCTCGAAGTCCGGGTCCGCGGTCCGAATGTCACCCCGGGCTATTGGCGAAGGCCCGACCTCACGGCCGCCCATTTCGACGAAGACCGGTTCTACCGAATCGGCGACGCCGTGCGCTTTGTCGATCGTGGCCATCCCGAGATGGGGATCCTCTTCGATGGCCGGGTCGCCGAGGATTTCAAGCTCGACACCGGCACCTGGGTCAACGTGGGCATGCTTCGGGTTCGGGCCATTGCGGCCCTCGCACCGGTGGCCCAAGACATCGTCGTGGCAGGGCACGACCGGCCCACCATCGGCTTCTTGGTGTTCCCGAACCTGCCCGGATGCCGTCAACTCGCATCGGAGCTCGAGCCGGCCGCGCCCGTCGAGGCCGTCCTGGCCCACCCGGCGGTCCGGGAGGCCGTCCAGCGGGGCCTCGAACGACTCCGGAGCGAAGGGCAGGGAAGTTCGGGCTACGGGGCCCGAGCGGTCCTTCTCATCGACCCGCCGTCGATCGACCACGGCGAGATTACCGACAAGGCGTACCTCAACCAACGGGCGGTCCTGGACCACCGAGCGGCAATCGTGGACGCCCTCTACCGCGACAACGAGCCCGGTGTGATCACCCCGCGGATTTTGGCCTAACGATGAGCAATATTCGGTTCCAAACCCGTCTCACGGAGCGCTTCAGGATTCGGTACCCTATCGTCTGCGCTCCGATGGCGCTGGTGACGGGCGGGCGCCTCGCGGCTGCCGTCACGGACGCCGGGGGACTCGGCATCGTTGGCGGCGGCTACGCCGGACTCTTGGGCGGCGAACCGGATCTGTCGCTGGAGCTGGAGCTGGTGCGGGGCCGGCCGTTTGGTGTCGGGTTCATCACCTGGGCCCTGGCGAAGGCCCCTGACGCGCTCCAGCAGGCGCTCGGGTTCGACCCCGCGTGCGTCTTCCTCTCCTTCGGCGACCCCCGCCCCCATGCCGCGGCGATCCATCGTCACGGAGCGACCCTGATTTGCCAAGTCCAGTGTCTCCGCCATGTCGATGAGGCATTGGAAGCGGGAGCCGCTGTCATCGTCGCTCAGGGCACCGAGGCTGGTGGCCACGGCGCACAACGATCGACATTCCCGCTGGTGCCGGAAGTCGCCGACTATTTGGCCAAGCATTCGCCGGCCACGCTGCTGCTGGCGGCGGGAGGCATTGCCGACGGACGGGGCCTGGCCGCGGCCCTGATGCTCGGCGCCGACGGGGTGGTGGTGGGAACCCGGTTCTGGGCCACAGCCGAGGCCCTGACACCGCCGGCCTTCACCGAACGGGCCGAACGAGCCACCGGTGACGAGACCGTCCGCACCAAAGCCATTGACCTCATCCGAGGCACTCCGTGGCCGGCGGAGTTTTCGTTCAGGGTGTTGTCCAACCGGCTGACCGACGAGTGGGCTCACCGCGAGCTTGAGGCGGCGGCCGCGTTCGGGAGCTTTGCGGCCGGGTATGCCGAGGCGAGGCGCCAAGGGGATGTCGAGATCGTGGTGACGGTTGCCGGTGAATCCGTCGGGCTGATCCATGACCGCCCCGCGGCGGGGGCGGTTGTCGAGACCATGATCCTGGATGCGCGGGCGGCGATCGAACGGGGCGTCGCGGTCATGGCTGACCGGCACGATCCGGTCAGCTAAACCGGGCCGCCGGGTATCCGCTCGATCCGGGCGACGAAGCAGCCGGCTTCCGCGTTCCGGAGGTGTCCGTACTCGACCCCTGGGGGTTGCATCACGGCATCGACGACGTCGTTTGGGTCCCGTCGGCCCACCCGGAGCTGAATCACCGGTCGGCCGGCAACTCCAAATCCCTCGACCGCCAGGGGAACCGCTCGAAGCGATTCAGGAAATTGCGCCGCGTCGTACTGGCGGCACTCGGTTCGATGGGTTCAGGAGGCTTCGAAGATTGCCAAACGGCATCGCCGCCGCTATCCGTTTCTTGCGCCGATGACCCTCTCAATTGAACCCGCCGGCCCCGACGATCTTCAGGATTCAGCCGCGCTCCGCAACACCGTGGCAGACCATCTGACGCGGCTGTACGGCCACGGGCATTGGTCAAGCCAGGTCTCGGAGCGGGGGCTCCTGAGTGCCCTGAAGAACTCTCAAATCCTGGTGGCCCGGACCGACCAGCGCCACATCGTCGCGACTGCCACATTGGCCTCCAAGAAGCCTTGGGGTATCGATCCGAGCTATTTTGCGGCATCGAAACGCCCGATCTACCTTGTTGACATGGCCGTCGATCCGCCAAGGCAACGGGAAGGCGTTGGCCGCCAACTACTCGTCAGGGCGGCCGAGCTGGCACGAGGCGGTACCCGAGATGCGATCCGGCTCGACGCCTATGATGGGCCGGCCGGGGCCGGCGACTTCTATCGGAAATCCGGCTATCGGGAAGTCGGACGGGTGATCTACCGGGGCACCGCACTGACCTACTTCGAGTTGATTTTATGACCTGGAATCCGACGAGGCCGCTCGCCGCCGGCGAGTGGAAAGGCACCTTGATGATGGTCCTGGCCGGCCTCACGGTCAGCTACGTCCTGGCGGCCTTCGTCGGCCTCCCACCGGCCGCGGCCTTCCTCCTCTGCCTCGGGGCGTTCTTGGGATTGGCCGCGGTTGGCTGGCCCGATTGGTTGTCCCAGGTTCTCCGACGGCTTCCAAGCCGGGGGCTCGCCCCGAAGAGCGACGTGGTGGCTCGGAGCTTTCTTGTGGCGGGGGCGTTGGCGTCGTTGGCGTTCGGGGCGAGTCAGGCGCTGCGGTAGGAGCATTCGGCATTCGGCATTCGGTGACCTTAAAGGTACGGGGACTCAATGATTCGGAAAGATGATTTGGCGGCGCTGATGGTGCAGGAATGTGATATCTGCATTCACCTTCATTCCAAACTGGGGCCGCAATCGGCGTCGTATCGGCCGTCGGAGGGGCAACGAACATCGGTCGAGTTGCTCCGGTACCTGGCGATTTGTGGCATCGCGGGCATCCGGTGCATGGCGGACAAGAATTGGAAACAGTTTCGGCAGTTCACCGATCGGGTCGCGACGATGTCGGTCGAGGAGTTCCCGGCCGCCATGGCCCGCCAGCGCGAGGAGATCCGGGAGTTTTTTGCGGGGATCGGGGAAGCCGAGTTGGAGAACCAAGAGGCTCCGTTGCCCGGTGGCGGAACCCGGCCCCTTGGCATCGCCATCCTGGCCGGCCCGTTCAAATGGCTCACGGCGTACAAGCTCCAGCTGTTTCTCTACGCCAAGGCTTCGGGTGCCTCCGGCATCGGGACCGCGAATGCCTGGGCCGGAATTGATGCCCCGCCGCGGACCTCCTAGGCGGGCGGTGGCTTAGCCCAGGTCGCGGACGGCGCGGTAGGCCTGATCGATGGCCGCATCGGTGTAGGAATAGGCCGCGGCGTCGGCGTTGGCGAAGGCAATCCGGCCATAGCGAACCCGGGCGGTTTCGCAGGGGGTTGGTTTCCCCTCGAACCAGAAGTCGTCGAACAACGAGTTGTACTGGTAGGCATACCCGTGGGGCCAGCGATTGACCGTGATCCCGAGGATGTCGCGGGCCGGCTCGAACCCGCCGGCGCCCAACACCCGGCCAAGCTGGTCACGGATCGTTCGCTCGATCGCCGAGAACGGAGTCGAAAACAACTCAGCCCGGCCGAGCCGGTGTTGTTCCCGGATCGGGCGGCCCGGCTGACAGGCCGACTTGGCGAGATGGAGCACGATCGGCTCATTGGGATCTTTGGGATGCCGGTAGTCCCCGACGCTCACCGGGAGGTCGAGGCGAACCTCGGTGTGCCAGCCCCCAGGCGCCGAGAAGCCACTGATTCCCAGTTTCTGAAACGAGGTCCAATTGCGGATCAGCACGTTGGTGTAGACCAACGGGATCTTGATCGCGAACGCCAGCGCCTCCTTCTGCGCGGCGGGAAGCTCGGGACAGAGGTATGGAATCGTGGCATGCCAACAGGCCAGCACCACCGACCCCGCGGCAACCGTCACCGGCTTTCCCGAGGCCAGGTAGGTAACCTCGACCCCCCGATGCGCGGCGGTTTCATGGCGGACCCGGATGACCGGACTGTTGAGCCGAATGCGGACCCGATTCACGGTTCGGTCGAGGGCCGAATAGTCGGCCCGGGCCGTCATCACGTCGTCGACCGAGGTGCCGGGAATCGAACCTGGAATCAACCGCCGGACCAACAACCGGGTGATGGTGGCGTTCCCGTCGGGAAAGTGGCAGAAGAACTTTTCGCCCTCATCGGTTGTTTGGGCGTCATAGTTCTGCCCCGGACCGGGCTTGTCACTCAGGCCAAGGCCGTCAAATCCCGGCAACCCAATCCCAAACGCATCTTGGGCCGACACCACATCGATCCCCGCGCCGAACAACGAATGGGGGACCGTCTGGTAGAGGGGGAGGATTCCGGGATCGAGACCGAGGACCTTGGTGAGGTAGTCGGCATAGCTGACCCGGGCGAGGCGGGCCCGTTTGTCCGCCTCGGAGAGACCTGGATAAGGGTCGAAACCCTGGGTGGTTAGACGCTTGAGGTCGCGCCGGGCGGAATCGGAAAGCGGGGCGTTCGCGGCAAACGCCTCGGTGCCCGGCCGCCCGATGACCAACCGGTCGGCGCCGAAGTGTTCCCGGTCGAAGAAGTACCCCCCGCGAAGACCGAGCCCCGCATAAAGCCCCGCGTCGTAGTACTGGGCGTACCGCCCCACATCGATCCCGAGCTCATGGAGGAGTCCTTTGGCCACCGGGCTGTAGGGCAGCGGGCTCTCGA
>JAYVJS010000592.1:0-3968 GCA_043769075.1 Gemmatimonadota bacterium
CGGGCCCCGACCATTCCCGGCATTCTGGCCCTCTGGGGCGTCCGGCAGACGCTGAGCGACGTGCCGGCGTTCGCCGCAATCGATTCGGCGGGGCTCACGTTCGAATCGCTCTATATCATGGCCGGGCGGGCCAATCCCAAACTCCGCTTGGCCCAGATCAACCAGGATCATGATGCCGTCCAGCTCCAGTTCCTGGCGATCCTCGGGATCACTGGAAAACCGCTGGCGCCCCTGCTCCAAGCCAACTTGGACGACATCCAGACGGCCGTTCCGACCTTTCGCCAGTACCTGATTCCGAGCGACGAGCACACCATCCTGACCCGGCCGTCCTTCTACACCACGGTGGTCGGCGGCGTCCCGCTGCCGGCCTGGGTGGCGGCCACCATCGACGGCAAGCGGTAGAACGCCGTTAGGCGTTATCCTCAGATCATGCGACCATCTCTGCTTATCTCCGTGGCCCTGCTCGCCGCTTGCGCGCCGGCCAAACCGACCGATTCCACGCCCGCGGCGCCGTCGGAGCCGTGGGCCCTCGAGGCCGTCAAGGCCGATACCGCCGACGGAATCCGGATCCTGATCGTCCACGACATGGAAGGTCTGTCGGGGCAAGACGACCCGCGGACCTTCGATTGCGGATCGCCGGTCTACCCGAAGGGCCAGAAACTTCTGGCCGCGGACATCAACGCCGTGGTCGAAGGCCTGTACGCCGGCGGGGCGACCGAGGTTCAGGTGGCCGACGGGCACGGCAGCGGTAACCCGGACCCCGATGTCCGCCGCGACCTGCTCGATCCCCGGGCCACTCAAGTGCTTCGAGACCAAGACTTCGACACCTACTTCGGATTGACGACGCCGGGCGCCTATGACGCGATCGCGGTCGTCGGCATGCACGCCAAAACCGGAAGCCGGGGCTTTGCCTCGCACACCCTCACCCTCGGTATCGGCGTCGTCATCAACGGCCGGGAAATCACCGAAACCGAATTGATGGGTTTGTCCTGGGGCCGTCAGAACGTTCCGATCATCTTCGCGTCGGGCGATGACCGGCTCGCGGCCGACCTGGCCGGCATGAACTGGCTCGAGTACGTCACGGTCAAGCAAGCGACCGCGGCCGACAGCGCCGAGTTGCGCCCGGTCGCGGAAGCCCGGGCCGAACTGACCGCGAAGGCGCGGAAGGCAGTGGAGAATCTTCGGGGCGGGCTGACCAAGTCGATGCGGGTATCGATACCCTTGGTGGCCGGCCTGAAGGCGGTGCCACCGGCGAGCCTGGCGATGCTCGAAGGAATCCCGGGTATCGCATATCGGGATAGCATCTTGAGTTTTCCGGCCGATTCCATCAAACACGCCTATGACGTGATCGAGAAACTGGTTGGGGCCGCGACCGGAGGCTACATGTCGGTGCTGCGGCGCGGGCTCCGGGCCAACCCGGCGGCGCCGGCGATCATGGCCAAATTCCGGACCGACCTCGAGCAGGCCTGGTTCGACCAGGAGTCGGGCCGCCGGCCAGCAGCGGTTTCAGCGCCGGCCCCGGCCAAAGTTCGTCAGTATCACGGATATCAGTGAAGCGAGCGCTTTCAGATGTCGCCGACTGCCTGGCGACGGCGCGGGGTGTGCGAATGACGAGGGAAGGCCTGTTATGTCAACTCCCGCCCACCGCGAAACGACCGCACTCCATCGTTGACGGTGTGCAGCAATAGGAGCCCATCGGCTCGGCCATAGCACTTCATCAAGTCGAGCATCATCGCCTCCTCGCCGCCCCACGGATACCCAAACACCACGTCGAAATCATCGAGCGAACACCCGAGCGGGAGATAGCCGGAGATCCCGGTGCCGACGGTTCCGGTTCGCCCGTCTCCGTCACCAGGTTGCCAACGGTATCCCGTCGGCAGAAAACTCCCGGCGGCAAACCGAGCCCGTGATTCAAACTTCAGAGCCAGGTCGCGCGCCGTCGCCACCAGGCTCGAGTCCAATTCGATCCCGCACGCCTCAAAGCCGAGGAGATCGGCCATGATCGTGATCACACCGGTGGCCGATCCCCACTCGAGAAACCGAAGCCCCGGCCCCCGATGCGGAAGCAACGCCTTCAGTACCACCTCATAGTCGGCCGCGACAAAGGGATGGAAATGGTGCTCCCGGACCTCGATCGCGAATCGGTCCCAAACGGCCCACCCCTCGGTGCACAAGGCCTCGAGGCGGATCCGGAGCGCGTCATCCATGAGGTCGGCTATTGGGGCCGCTTGAGCGCTTGATCGAGCATCGCCACCAGCGAATCGCGACTGTAGCTGAACGGCTGGCCCTCGTTCAGTTGGACCAACTCCTGAATCTGCTTTCGAAGCGTGACCGAGGCCTGCCGTTGATTGGGGACCACCATGTACCGAGCTTTTGGTGTGGGGTCGAACAGGGCGTGCAGCGCCGCTTGGGCCACGTCGTCCGGCTTGGGGTCGCTGGACTCCGCGGTGGTCGAATTGAGCAAAGCCCGAAGCTCCTTCTCGAACATCGAGCCCTCGATCTTCTTGCCCCGCTCCTCCATCCGACGGACCACGTTCTTCCCCATGTCCGACTGGTAGTTGCCAGGCTCGATCACGCTGACCTTGACCCCAACTCGGGCCATTTCCGCGGCCAGGGCGTCGGTGTACGCTTCGACCGCGTGCTTGCTCATGCTGTAGGCGCCGAGGAGCGGCCCCGAGAGGATTCCTGAAATGGACCCTGTCGTCACCACCCGGCCCTTGGCCGCAATCAACAGCTTACTGAAGGCCTTGGTCATCCGGAACGGGCCATAGACGTTCACGTCAAATACGAACGTGAGGTCCTCCTCCTCCATTTCGATCAACGGCTGGGCCACGGCCACACCCGCGTTGTTGACCAGCCCATACAACCCCCGCCCCCCTTGTTCTACGGTCACAACCGCGGCCGCGATATCAGCCTTGGACGTCACGTCGAGCTTGATAGCTTGGACGTTAGGGATCCGGTTCAGATCGCGAAGGTCCTGCTCCTTCCGGGCCCCGGCGTAGACGAAGTACCCCTTCGAGGCGAGTAGTTCCGTCATCGTACGCCCGATGCCGGTGCTCGCCCCGGTCACCAGGACTGCCTGCTGGGCGGGCGGCGCCTGGGCGGAAAGCGAGCCGACGGCGGGAGCGGCGGCCAGAATGACAAGCATGCTGTGAACCAGGTAGGTCACGGGGCGTCCTCGGTTGACTTGGGGAGGTAGAACATACCCCGGTTCCCAGATCGGCGGTGGCCGTCTAGCTTCGGCGGATCCTCACGAGGTTGCCATGACCGCCGGACCATCTCCCGAGACCCGACACCCGATACCAGGGGTCGAACGCACCGGCTTTCTCAAGCCGTTCATTACCCGCCCGAACATCATCGTGGGCGACTACACCTATTACGACGATCCTCGCGGTCCCGCGCACTTCGAGTCGAACGTGCTCTACCATTTCGATTTCATCGGCGACCGGTTACTCATCGGGAAGTACTGCTCGATCGCCGCCGAGACGAAGTTCATCATGAACGGCGGCAACCACCCGACCACCTGGCTCACCACCTACCCGTTCCCGGTCTTCGGGCAGGGCTGGGAGGCCGCGATGCCCGCATCCTGGCCCACCCGGGGCGACACCGTCGTCGGGCACGACGTCTGGATCGGCTACGGCGCCCTCATCATGCCTGGCGTGACGATCGGCGACGGTGCCATTGTCGCGACCGGGTCGGTGGTCACCAAGGACGTCCCCCCGTACGCGATCGTGGGCGGCAACCCGGCCACCTTGATTCGGTCCCGCTACGACGACGCGACGATCGCTCGGCTGCTCGCTGTCCGCTGGTGGGACTGGGATCGCGCCAAACTGACCCGCAACGTGAAGGCCCTCTGTCAGGGCGACGTGACCGCCCTCGAGCAAGCGACCTGACGATGGGAGATTCGATGGCCTCGAATCCTCGCGTGCTAGTGCTACCCGGGCTCGACAACTCCGGACCGGACCACT
>JAYVJS010000593.1:0-4748 GCA_043769075.1 Gemmatimonadota bacterium
GTCCAACCGCCGACCGAACCCCGTATCTCTTTCGGGTCGCGGGTCGGCTCGCCGGCTTCGGGATTGTCGCCCGCGGAAGCCATCTCACGGGTGACCCAGCCGTGCACGATCTGGTCGAATTCTTCGTGGTCCGGCGGTACCGGCGGCAGGGCGTCGGTACCCGGGCGGCTGCGGCGGTCTTCGACTTACACCGGGGTCATTGGGAGGTCCGGGAACGGGCCCGCAACGTGGCGGCGCTGGCATTCTGGGGGCGGACCATTAGTGGCTACACCGGAGGGCGGTTCGAGGAGTCCGTCGTTGCCGACGATCGTTGGGACGGTTGGGTCCAACGGTTTATTTCGTGAGCGGACCAAGATGGCGTCGATACCCACTCACATGTTGGTCGGGGCCTCGATCGGTCTCTGGTTCGCCAAGTCGCCGCGAGTCGGTCGAACGCTGTTCATCGGAGCCTGCTGTGCCGCCATCCCAGACCTCGATGCGGTGGGTTTGTGGCTTGGGGTCCCCTACGAATCGGCGCTTGGGCATCGTGGCTTCTCCCATTCCTTGGTGTTCGCCGGGCTGCTCGCCACCCTGATCGCGGGAACGGTTGGGCGGCATGGCCTGGGCGGCACCTCCGTCAAATCGGCCTGGGCCTATGCCGCGCTCGCCACGGCGTCGCACGGGCTTTTGGATAGTCTGACGAATGGTGGCCTGGGGGTTGGGTTCCTCTTGCCGTTCGACGCTTCTCGGTACTTCATGCCATGGCAACCGATCGAGGTGTCCCCGCTAGGGATCCGGCCTTTTTTTACGGCACGCGGTGTCGCGATCGTCATCAGTGAACTCAAATGGGTGTGGCTGCCGGCGGGTCTGCTTGCGGCGGCGGCTCGGAGGCACCGGCAGGTAAGTCCGTAAAGTCGTAAGCTTCGGTGAGGGAGTTTGAGCGAATGTATCGTACCCGTCAGCAAGACCTGCCGTTTCTGGGCAGCTCCCACCGCTTTGTCGGAGCCGATCACGGCGACGTCAGCGTCTCGGTTTTCCTCTTGAGCGCGTTGCCCGGAAACGGGCCGGGGTCCCATCGGCACCCGTACGACGAAGTCCAGTTTGTGCGGGAGGGTCGTGGGTTGTGGAACGTCGACGGCCATGAGTTCGAAGCCGGTGCCGGTGATATACTCGTCATCAAGGCCGGCGAAGTGCACAGTTTCCGATGTATCGGAGAAGCGCCTCTCGTCCAGCTTGACGTGCACCTTAGCCCAAACTTCATTCAGGAAGATCTACCGTAAGAAGCGCTCCTACCACGACCAAAACCGCCCCGGCCGAAGTGCCTCGATGCCCTCAAAGGAGGCTTCGCCGGCCATCAAGTGGCAGAGGGACACGGCCAAGATCCCCGCCAACAAAATCCCGTTCCGACCGGCCCCAGTCGCGTACCACAGGCCCGGAGCGTTAGGCTCAGCCCCGAAGATCGGGAGGCCGTCCGGCGTTCCCGGCCGAAGGCCCGCCCACCGCCGATCCACCGCCAGCGGGCCCAAGGCGGGCAGGATCGAGTTGGTCCACCGAACCACGTCCTGCTCGCCCGCGCTCGTCGGCTCGGCGGAAAATCCAACGTGCTCGACCGTCCCGCCGCAGAGGGCCTCGCCGTCGCGCTCCAACACATACCCGTTGTCGGCGTAGTAAATCCCCGGGGGCACGTTGGACGGCCATCGCTTGGCGATCATTTGACCTTTGACCGGTTCGACCGATACCGGGCGGGGCAGGCCTTCCAAGCGACCGGTCCAGGCGCCCGCCGCCAGCACGACAGCCCCCGCGCCGTAGTTCCCGCGAACTCCTCGGACGCCGACTGCCCGTCCGCCTTCGATGATCACGCCGAGGGCGGTGTCCCGCTCGAATCCCACTCCGCGTTTGATGGCGCTCGCCCGGAAGGCCTCGACCAGCCGATGTGGGTTGATCGAGCCGTCTTGGGGCGCAAACAACGCCCCGTCCGAGAGACCGATCCACGGATATTCACTCTCCACTTCGGCGGGGTCCATCCATTCGGTTCGGTGGCCGTGCTGCCGTTGCCAAGCCACCGAGTCCCGAAGCTTGGCGGCCTGCTGAGCCCCCCGTGCCAGCCTCAAGATCCCCCCGTCGAATTGGTCGCAGTCGATCCCGGTCTCCTCCCGCAGCGCCTCCCCCTGATCCCGGTAGTATTCTCGTCCAGCAATGCTGAGCTCGTACAAAGGGGGGTCGTCCCACGCGTCGATTTGGGGGGCCAGCAGACCGGCTGAGGCGCGCCAGCTCTCGCCCGGCCGGTCGCCCGGCTCGATGACTAACACAGACCGCCCCGTGCCGGCGATTTCTCGGGCGCAGGCGGCGCCGGCGACTCCGCCGCCAACGATGACAACGTCTTGGCTAGTCGACACTTAACATCCGGACGAAACTTTCTGAAACGTCAGGCGTACTAGTGGATGCACCGACTGAAATTCAACCGCTCGGAGGAACATACAATGGTCCGTGGATTCGTGGGATTTGCTGGGTTCTTCGTCCTGTTCATGCTTGGGATGAAGGTCATCGGCTTCTTGGTCGGCGGACTGATTGGGCTGGTGTTCAAGCTCGCCTGGTTTGCCTTCTTGGGCTGGTTGATCTACACCATCGTCCGGGTGTTGAGCCCGTCGACCGCCGACCGGATTCGGGAAACGGTCCGCGGGAAGCCGTCCGAAGCGTAACCCAAGGTAGGCCAAGGGGCGGGCCCAAACCCGCCCCTATTTCTTTTCTGCTTCGGTAACGCCCCAGACCACCAATGGCATCATGATTTCGTGGTGACCGGTGATCTGAACGCCTTCGCCCCCGGCCTGGGTTGGTCGACGGACCACGTTCATGGCCGGCCGGTAGTGCCGAATCATGTCAAAGTCGGCGGCCAGAAAACCGGTTGGCTTTCCGGCCCCGAGATTTCGCGCCACGGTCAACGCCTTGAGGAACACCTCCGGCATGATCACGGCGCTTCCCCAGTTGAGCACCACGCCACCATCGTCCAGATCCGGGATCGACCCCGCCAGGCGATCGAAGTCCTTCATAGCGGTCGCCCCGATCGCCGCCCCGTCTGCGGTCGGATGCTGATGGATGATGTCCGAACCGATCGCCGGATGAACGGTGACCGGAACCCCGGCCTTGAGTGCGCCGAGGAGAACGCTCGCCTCGCGCCCTGGAAGTCCCGGCCGATCAGCGAGTCGGCGGCTGAGACCTTCGCCCAGTCCGATCCCGAGATCGGCCGCAACCCGGATCGCTGCGTTCATCTCGGCTCCGGTTTCCTCGGCCATCCCGAACGTTCCATCACCGATGCCGGCCTCGACATCCTCGCTGGTGCCCCCGAACGCCGCCAACTCGAAATCGTGAATCGCCGCCGCTCCGTTCATCGCGATATGGGTCAGGATACCCCGTTCAAGCAAGACCCGGATCAGAGGGCCCAATCCGACTTTGATCACGTGCCCGCCGAGGAGCAGAACGACGCCTCGCCGGCGGGCGGTTGCCGTGCGGACTCGGTCGATCACCAGCCGGAGGTCCCGGGCCGCCAAGACGTTAGGCATCGCGGCCAAAAAAGCCCCGAACGAACGGTCCGCCCCCGGCGTCGCCGCCAGGAGCGAATCGTCGACTTTGTTGGGGCGGAGGGCTATCGGGACGGTACGGACTCGGGCTCGGTCGGCTTCGCGATACGCCACGGTCAGTCGGCCGGGGCGAAAGTCATCTGGGCAAGCCGGAGCGTGACGGTGCCGAACGCCAGCGTCGATCGGATCTGGACCGGGATCCGGCGGGCATCGTCGGTGATCCAGAGTCGGGCCTCGGCCCGATCGGCGAACATCCCTTTGTCGTCGATGACCGGGTTCAACACGAAGCAGTTGACCTTGGTGCCGTCCGGTAACTCCATCATCTCCATCTTGATGACGCGGATCCGAAGCGGATTCTTGTCGTTGATGAAATAGTTTTCGAACCGGTACGCCTTGCCGACTTCCAGCGGGGTGGTGCGAACGAAGTAGAGCAGGGATGCGTCGTCAAGCGGATGGGTTGGCGTCGGCTGGGTGCCTTCCTTGCCGCGTTGCCGGTAGAACCCCGAGTCGGGGAAGATGTCGTAGTCCCGAATCCGGGTCTTGTCGTTCTCGGTGTTGTCGTTGCGGAATCGGAGCGATTTGAAATCGGCAACCGTGGTCCAGGACTCCAAGGTGTTTTTGATCTTGAACAGGAAGTTGCCGCCGTCCAGCTGAAACCGGAATTTGTAGGTCGGTTCTCCCCGGACAGTATCGAGACCGGCCACTTGGATCGATGCGTCACCGACTCGAAGCATCCCGAATTTGGCCGAGTATTCGAAATGCTCGCCGACGGCGAAGGGGTACTTGCTCGCCACGATCCTCGGCACTCGGCACTCGGTACTTGGCATCCGGCACGTAACCGGGGACAGGAGCGAAGTCAGGGAGACGAGAAGTGGGATCATGGTTCGGTTCCTTTTTCACGCCGCTTGGCTCGAGGGGCCGAGCGTTCGGCGGCGACGGCTTTCTTGACGACGCCGCTCGATCGCCACAACTCACGAGCGGTCGGCCACGGGTCGATTCTTGTTTCGCGGCCCTTGAGGTCATGCCGTTCGGTAAAGGAGACGGTCTCGATCCGCCGGGCGTGCACGGCGGCCCGGCCCACCAACTCGGCGTTGGCGGCCCAGCCCTCCGCCAAGAGGACGCGATCGGGGCGTGTAAAGACCGATTTGAGGGCGGCCAGCCGGAACCCGATGTAACCGGAAGTTGGGTCGCGGA
>JAYVJS010000594.1:0-3458 GCA_043769075.1 Gemmatimonadota bacterium
AAGTTGAAGGTGGCGGCGGGCGACCCCATGACCAGCCACCTCCCGGCGACGTGGGAACGGACCGACGAGTGGTACAACTTCAAGCGTTTGGTGCCCGACCTCACGGTGGCGATTTCGATAGACGAAACGAGCTATCAAGGGGGCACCAACGGCGCCAGCCATCCGATGACTTGGTATCACCAATTCGACGGCGGCCGGGCCTGGTACACCGCGCTCGGCCACACCGACGAATCCTACGCCGATCCCCCGTTCCTGACGCTCCTCGCCAACGGAATCCAGTGGGCCGCCAAAGGGCCAGCCCTCGATTACCGAAAGGCCACCGCGGTCAGGGTCCCGGCCGACCCCGGGATGACCAAGACCGTCCTGGTTCAAGGCCAGTTCACCGAGCCAACAGAGATGACGGTGTTGCCGAACGGCGACGTGGTGGTCATCGAGCGACGAGGCCGGGTGCTCCGGTACCGGGCGGCGAGCAATTCGCTCGCTGTGATGGGGCAACTCCCGGTCTACTGGCAATCGGGCGTCAAGGGCGTCAACGCCGAGGAAGGATTACTCGGCGCCACCGCCGATCCTGAATTCGCGAAGAACCACTACCTCTATTTGTTCTACAGTCCGGTCGGCGCTTCGGTCAATCGGGTCGGCCGATTCACGTTGACGGACGACTCATTGGCACTCGGCTCCGAAAAGGTGGTCCTCGAGTTCTTCTCGCAGCGGCCGATCTGCTGTCACACCGGCGGATCGATGGCCTTCGGACCGGATGGCAATCTCTATCTGTCCACCGGCGACAACTCGACCCCGTTCGATGTGCCGGGCCAACGGTTCGCCAACCACGGCTTCGCCCCGATCGACAACCGGCCGGGGCTCGAGCAGTATGATGCCAGGCGGTCGTCGGCCAACAGCAACGATCTTCGCGGCAAGGTGATTCGAATCCGGGTCCAGCCGGATGGGTCCTATACCATCCCCGACGGCAACCTCTTCAAGCCAGGAACGGCCAAAACCCGGCCCGAGATCTTCGCGATGGGCACCCGGAACGCCTACCGATTGTCGATCGACGCCAAGTCGGGTTTTGTCTACTGGGGAGATGTGGGGCCGGACGCCGAGTTCGACAGTCTCACTACTCGGGGGCCGCGGGGCTACGACGAAGTCAACCAAGCCCGCCGGGCAGGATTCTTCGGGTGGCCGTTGTTCGTCGGCGAGAACTATCCCTATCACCAGTACGACTACCGATCCGGCACTAGCGGGCCGGTGTTCGACCCCGCCAGGCCGGTCAATGAGTCCCGCGCCAACACCGGGATTCGAGATTTGCCCCCAGCCGAGCCGGCGTTCATCTGGTATCCCTACGGGGACTCGCCGGATTTTCCCTCGGTTGCCAAAGGTGGTCGGACCGCGATGGCGGGGCCGGTGATCCGGGGGGGCGCCCTGCCCCGATACTACGACGGGAAACTGATTGTCTACGATTGGATCAGGAACTGGATGAAGGCGGTCACTCTGACCGACACCGGTGACTTGGATGCAATCGAGCCGTTCCTTCCCGGGATGAAGTTCGCGGCGCCGATCGACGTCGAGCTTGGGCCCGACGGGAGCCTCTACGTACTCGAGTACGGCATCGGGTGGTTCAAGCAGAACCCGGACGCCGGGCTGTCGAGGATCACCTCGGCAGCCCGGTAGCTGCGACCCGGTCACGGCTCCCAGTAGTAATGCCAGCGATAGGAGAGTTTTCGAGCCACCGCCGGCACCAGCTGGACGGTCCATTGCACCTTCCCGATCCCATTGAGTCGAGTCCACCAGTGGGGCCAGCTGTACCAGTTCCACCACTGCGCGAACCGAGGCGGCAGGTATTCGTCGTCCTCCAGCACGTTGACCCGCGAAGCTTTGCCGCCTCCCGGCGCGAGATCGACCGCGCCTAACAAGTACCGGGTCACTTCCACTTCGACCGGGGTGTCGCGGTGATTGGTCAGGGTCAATTCACCGTTGAGATCGACCCGGGAGTAGTCGGTGCCTTGCCAGCGGGTCGCCCCGGGAGTCCGGCGCAACTCATTCTCGCTCTTCTCGACTTGGATGTCGACCGCCTGAGTGACATCGAGGTCGACAGTGCCGCCGTTCGGGGTGTAGGTCATCATTCCCTGGGCCAGCAGCTGATCGCCTCGCAGAATCAAGGCGGGGGCCGTGGTGAATGGGTTCGCGGTCCCATTCTGAATCCGGATCTTATGCATGACGGTTGGGCGGTTCATTTTCCGGACCAATTCGAGCTGCTCGGGTGATTGGTTACTGAGGGGGATTTCTTGCGGCGGCATGTGATAGATGGTCAGCGCGAACAGATCGGAATACTTGACCTGGTATTGGGCCACCGGGATCGTGGTCCGCTCCCCTTTCTTGAGAGTAAGATCCGAGACAGTGAAGACGAAGAGATCTTCATGCCTGGCTCCTTCGAGATCGCGTGGCTCCGTGGCCCCATCCGCCCCGCCGACCGAGGCATAGTCCGAGACCTGGGTTCGTAGTCCGCCCAGGGCAAAGTTGCTGAGCCGCCGCACGTTGTCCGACTCGGTGAGGCTCGCGAGTGCATCCTGGAGCGCCATCGGATCGATCATGCCGCGAAACCGGAAGCTCGGGACCCCGATCACGAGCCGGGCCGTGACAGCTTCGAGATCGACCACATCGTTGACGATCGTCGCCTGCAAGGAAACGGTCGCGCCTCCCTTCCCGTTGAGCGCAATCCGGTAGCTCGGCACCCACTGGAGACCCTGCTGGACGTAGCCCATTCCCACCGTGGCCGCCGCCGAGGGCACCGCTCCCCCCCACCCCAGCTTGAGCGTCAACCGGTTCTTTTGCTCGGTGTAGCTCAGCACTTGGCGCGGGGGGTTCTTGAATAGGATGTCTCCGACTCGACCAACCCGGACCGCGCGAACCCCGCTACTGGTGGCCACCAAGACGATTTCGGACCCGACCGCATCGATCGAGTCAACGGCGCCAGGCCGCCCCATCGAGAGCAGGGTTCCCCGAATCGGCCCGGTCGAATCGGCAGCGATCGTGACCTCGGCGCCAACGTTGGCGGCCACCAAGTCGGCCAGCGAAACAGCCGGTCGTTCACCCCGCACTTGTTGCCGGCCGGCGACTGTCGCAACCAGCGTCGCGGCTCGATCGGTCGCGAACGGCCAAAAGGTCCCCAGCACCGGCGTCGGGAGCTGGTCGATCGAGACGTTCCCGGCCGGGTCGGTCGGCAGCCGGCCTTCGTGGACGATGAACGCGTGCCCGTCCTTGAAAATCGTGACTTCCTTGACCGGGAGCCGGGACAGCGGCGCCGCCGGCCTTGGCGATTGGGCGGCAGCGGCGACGAACGGCGCGAGCAAGATGAAAAGGGCTGCACGCATGGGGTGAGTCTCCGTTAGGAATGGGCTCGAGTCAGCCTAGAGGGGATGACTCACCGGCCCAAACCGACACACCCCGGGCGCTGGTGATGACCG
>JAYVJS010000595.1:0-4205 GCA_043769075.1 Gemmatimonadota bacterium
TGGCGCGATCGTCATGCAAGTCCGGGCTCTGGTGTTTTTTGCCGATGGCCTTGGCGTAGTGCGAAAGGGCGGCATCGAACCGACTCTCTGAAAACGCCAACCAGCCGGCCATTGCATGGTCGTTGGTGCTCTCGGTCAGCAAGTCCTGAATGTAGCTGTTGATCGCGAACTGAAGTTCCCCTTCCGATACGTTGGGGTTCCGGGACTTCACGTTCCGATCGATGGCGGCGCGAAAGTAGTGCACCATCAGCGCCTTATCGTATTGCTGCGGCAAGAACGGCTCGATCATCCGGGCCCGGAACAACAATGAGTCAGCGCCTTCCATCTCGCGGCGGGCTTTCTTGTCCCGCTGGAAGTACTTGATCAGCCGGTATTCGTCGGCCCGGAGGAAGGCCACCCGGCGCAAATACAGGGCTTCGGCCCAGGTCGGTTCAAGGCGATTGACCCAGTACAAAGCGTTGGCCGCCGCTTCCGGGTTTCGATCGAGATCGAGGAGAGCGGTCCGAAAGTAGGCTTGGGCGCTATTGGCGTCGACCACGATCGGACGCCGCGGGGGCTTCACCTGCCCGGCCAGAGGCGTAACAAGAACAGCAGCTAGCAACGCGGTCCAAGGCGTTCGCATCATGCCCTCCTTTGGGTTTGCTCGGCCAACGAAGGTCGCCATTTCGGCTCCACTGGGCAACTCCAAGGTGTGACCCCCGTCACACCGCCGTCGGGATCGGGCCGGTAGGTTTCCCAGATGGCTGCAATGACACACCATCCGGGGGTCTTGGCGCTCTTTCTTGCCGTCGCTACGGGATGCGACGAAAGCCGGCTGGTCGAGGAATTGCCGCCGCCCCCGCCCTGCCCCGCGGTAAGCGTCGTTTCGGTGGCGCCCGACGGGCTGACCCTCGCCCCCGGTGACAGTGTCCAGATGCAAGCCGTTGGCCCCGCCGGCTGCGGCGGCGGGCCGGCGGCGGTGGTCGACAGCGTCACCTGGACCTCATCCAACCCGCGAATCGTCCAGGTTGGCCGCACGACCGGCCTGGCCCGGGCTCTGGCACCTGGCCTCGCCGCCATTCGGGCCACCCTCTATTCTCGGGCCGGCGGAGCGGGTAACGGCGTGGCAACCCTCCGAGTCGCTTCGTTCCGAATCGACCCACCGGTTCGATCCCTCCGGGTGGGTGAAGAGGTAACGTTTCACGCCTCTCGCAACGGGGCCGAAGGCCCGATTCCAGTTCGTTGGTCGCTATCTCGACCCGAGGGCGGAACCATCTCAGCCGCCGGCGCCTTCAAGGCCTGCTGGCCGGCAGGCCCGATCGACCTGCTCGCCACCGCAGTCGAGGACTCGACTCTTACCAGTGTCGCCGCGCTTGTGGTGATGCCAATCCAGGAGTCCAATCCGATCGAGTCGCTTCGGGTTACCGAATCAGCCGGCGGCGGGGTCGCCCGCCTGGATTCCCTGTCCGGGGCAGTTGAGGTGACAATCCCCGTCCGGGGCAACGAATTCGCTTGCCACCAGGTGACCAGGATGAGACTCGAACTGCGCGACGCCGGCGGCGGGTCAGCCCTGTTGGCTGACGATTCCGTCCAGATCACATCCCCGACCAATCACCGGATTCACTGGTTGCCGAGCAATCAGCGAGCTGGTGCGTATCAGTTGATAGCTTCGGCTGTGATCGACGGTCGGTCGATCGTCGAGGGCCCGCCCCTCTCAGTCCGGATCCAACTCCGGTAGCACCCAGCAAATCGCCGGCAACACGGTCGTGCTGATGTCATTCCGAAGACCTCGAGATCGAACCGCCTAACGCGCTGGCCGGCGGCCCTCCTTCCTAGTTCGGAGGGATGGTGCCGGTCCGGGTCACACCGAGGGTCAGCTTCCCGAGTGGTGACTCCGGATTCCCAAGATCGTACGGCAGGTCGAAATGATGGCGTCCCGCCGCCCGCAACTCGGCGACCGGGTGCCCTTGTCCCCGAGCTCGCGCGGCAAACTCCGACGTTTGGCGATGGAACTCACTGGTCTCATTGTCACCTACAGCAACGACCAGGGAGACTCGGTCTTTCATCATCCTGGTTGCCGGGCTCTGGCTCGCCGCGGTCGACGCGTCGAGACCGAGGGCGTCATTGACGTAGGTCCCGACCAACGGGGCGAGATCGTAAATGCCGCTCAGCAGCACCCCGCCGGCCAAACCCCGAACGTTGCCTAACACCATCGCCGCCAAATGGCCGCCCGCTGAGGATCCAGAGACCACGATCCGATCGCCGGCGAGGCCGAGCCGGTCCGCCTCGGCGATCAAGTACCGCACCGCATCCGAGCTTTGGGCGACGATCTCCGGTAGCCGGGCCGCCGGCGCCAGCTGGTAGTCGACCACCGCCACCGCGATTCCCTGGGCAAGCAACGGTGGCACCATAAAGGCCGACTCGGCCTTGGTAAGCTCTTGCCAATAGCCGCCATGGATAAAGACCAGGGTTGGAGGACGGGGCGTACCGCCGGGCCGAAACAGGTCAATGGTCGCCGTGGCATGGAGCCCGTATCGGAGGGTCTCCGGCGGGCAGGCGGCCCGGGCCGCGTCGCTGTCGCGGCGGTACCGTTCGATCTCGGCGCCGAGATCGGGCACGGTACGGCTGGGAGAGTACTCGCGCTCGACGTGCTCCTTGCTCCAGGTCCTCCAGGTCCCAACGGTTCCCATCATTCCAACCCTCAGCGTTAGGTATCCCCGCCGGCCGGCCGCAGGGCGGCGGTCTACGGCCGGGCTGGAATCTCGCCCCTCGGCCCGGCCGAGCCAAGCCGATCGAAGAGGACGCCGATCAGGACCCCGACCGGATAGGCGACCAGATCATACCAGTCAAAGCCGGATCCCAACACCAGATGGCCCAGCCGGGTTTGGCGGAGGTCGGCAAACCAGGGGGCCTGATACAGTTGGCTCAGCTCGACAAGGTAAGCGGTGATCAACGCCAGGACCGCCACCCGGCCGGTCGAGGCCCTCGGCAACAGCGCACCCCAGAGGAAGTACACCATCAAGGCCCACAAGGCGTCGCCCGGGTACCGGCCGAGTTGCGCCGGCAACAGACCGGGCCAGCGCCGGGACGCCAGACCGAACCCGACCACCGTGCCGGCTGCAACCAGCCGCCAAAACCGACTTCGGGCCCGGCCCGTGCCTGCCGAGGAGATCAATTCCGCGGTCATCAAGGCCCTCCTAACGATCCTACCACCGGTCCAAAGGGGATGCTACCTTTTGTTGCCAAGAGCCACCTCTCACCAGGACTACATGTCATGGAACACCCCCGGCGTCATTTCCTCGGCTGGCTCGGCGGCACCTCGCTCCTCGGCGCCGTCGGCCTCCCGCCCGCCTCGTTTTCCGCAGCGCCGAGCGAACCGGACGCGCACCCCGCCCCGATTGCCGACAAATGGGACATGAGCTGGACCGACCGGCTGACCGGAAAGTACCGAGCGGTGTTCGACTCACCGGAACCGGCTGAAGGCTCGGCCCTGTTTCGGGCCGTGGCGTGGTGCGACATGTATAAGGATGTCTACGGCGCCGACCGCAAGGAGATGTCGCCGGTCGTCGTGTTCAGGCATGCCGCCATTCCGATGATCATGGGCAACGGGTACTGGGAAGCGTTTGAGATCGGCAAGGAACTCAAGATGCGAGACGAGAAGGGCCGCAAATGGGCCAAGGCCAACCCCCTCAGCACCGGCGGAGCTACCCTTCCGGAGGGCCAGGCGAAGTACAAGATCGAGTCCTTTCTGGCGAGCGGTGGCGTCGTTCTGGCCTGCAATTGGGCCTTCGGCCAGGTCGTCGGGAAGATTCAGAAAGAGCAGAAACTCGAAGGGCCCGCCGCTCGGGCACGGGCCCTCGAGTTGATGATCCCCGGGATCATCCTCCAACCAAACGGGATCTTCGGCGCTCTCCGGGCCCAAGAGGCCGGCTGCAAATACATCATGGCGAGCTAACCACTAGCTCTCCGCTTCGAGTTCGACGCCGAGTCCGTCCGCAATCCGGTTGACGAACGCAAAGTAGGCAACGATCGCGCAGGCGTCGTGAATCGCCCGATCATCGAGTCCGGCCTGTCGGAGGGGCTCGATGTCCTCTCGCCGGATGGCGGCCGGCGTTTTTGTCAGCTTGTCACCATAGCGAATCAACGCCCGCTCCCGCTCACTGACGACCAGGTCCTCAACCCGCCGGCCGGTCCGAAGCCCATCGAGCAAAACGGCCAGATCGTCC
>JAYVJS010000596.1:0-12151 GCA_043769075.1 Gemmatimonadota bacterium
GTTCGGCCCGTTCGAGCGTGAGAAGGCGGTTGCGGCGACTGGCGGTGGATCGGTTGTTCCGAAACAGATTGAGGGCGACCGTGACGAGCCAGGCGTTCGGCGTGTCAGGTAGTGATCCCCGGTGGTAGAGCTTCACAAAGGCCTCTTGGGCCAAATCGGAGGCGAGATCGGGATCGCCACACAGCCGGTCCAGGAACCGGTAAAGCGACCGGAACTGGCCTCGAAACAGAACCGCGAACGCCTGGTGAAACGAGGTGGTCGATTCAGTCATTCGGGTCGGGTGGAGGATCACTTGGGCGGTCATGTCCAAGGAACCCGGGGGACCCACCGTTTGTGACAAGAACGATCGTGGTCAGAAGCGCCAGTCGAGCCCGACGACGAGGGGGGCGAAGGGTCGCATCTCGATCGGGATGATTTGGCCGGTCAAGGGATCGGTGGCGTAGGTCAACAGATTCTTCCGGCCGAGGAGGTTGGTCATCGAGCCGAACAGGGCAACCTGGACGTTGCGACCGCCAAGGCTCAAGTCCCAGTGGTGGCGGAGCCCAAGATCGATCCGGACATAGGCGGGCAGCCGGGTTCCGCCCAACCTTCCCGAGGCGATCGGGCTCCCGGCAAACTCGCAGCCCCGATCGACCAGGTTGCAGGTCTCCCACTCGAACCCTCCGGCAACCGCCGTACTACGGCGGCCCCAGGCGCCGGCTACCCCTAGCCGAATCGACGAGGCGGCTCCGGGAAACAGGGTCAGGCCCCCCTCGAGCCGGTGGGTCGCGCCGTAGCTGGGGATGTAGCTGGTGTCGCCGTGGGTGAGGCTGACCCGCTCGATGGCGTAGGAGAGCAGCACGCCGACTCGTGCGGAACTCACGGCGGCTTCGATCGAGCCACCGCGAGCGACCCCCGCACCGATCTCCAATCCCCGGCCGGAGAACGGGCGGTTGTCGCGCGGGGCCGCGAGCAGGAGCCCTTGTTGGGTCCGGTGAAAGGCCTCGGCGGTGAACCGGGCTGCCGGGGTCGGGCGGTAGTCGACGGTGAGAACCGCCTGATCACTCCGGGCTACTGGGATACCGGGGAGGCCTCCGCTCACGTAGAGCTCGCTCGGGAAGATCCGGTCGACGACCGACTCACTGTTTCGAGCCGACTGGGCCAGCTGGCGGAAGCGCCCGTAGTTGGCGGTCACCGCCAGTTCGCGGGTCGGCCGCCATTGGAGTGCGGCGCTCGGGTTGACCAGGACTTCCCGTCGAACCAAGAGCACGGAGCCGCCTAACGTGAGTGCTAGTCCATCGGCGAGGGCGTGGCGGTGGCTGGCGAACCCGGTTGCCAGCGGCGTGGACCCGACGGCATCGGAAGCCGGCTCGGAGGAATCACCGGCGGTGTGGTACTCAGTCCGCCGGTTTTCGATTCGGATCCCGCCGGTGATCGTGCCGCCGGCGCCGGGCCGTTCGGTCGTGATCATAAGGCCGAGATCGTTCCGTGCCGCCTGGAGGCCGAGCGGCGCCGCGGGGTTGCGCCACGTGGCGGCGGCCTGACTCTGGGCGCTCCAAGTGCTCAGCCTCGTCGAGGTGCCGGCACCTCCGCTCCGTTGCCATGACAAGCCTAACGATCTGTTCCGCCATTCGAATTCATGCCGAGGCAGGCTCGGGTCGTCCTGGGCCGCCGGGTCGGTTCTCGTGGCGGCTCCGATCTCGTTGTCGCTACCGGTACCGAGGATCGTCAGCCGCCCGCCCGCCACTGGGGTTTCCAACTTGACGAGCCAGTCGCCTGATTCGCCCCGAAGGTGGGCGCCGTCGGCCGGCGCGAAGGCGGACGGAAATCCGGAGCGGACGCTGGCCAGGTAGCCGGCGCCCTGCGAGCCGATTGGCCCGTTCATCGTCAGGCGGGCTTGCGTCATGCTCAAGCTGCCTTGGGCTTGGTGCCGGGGGCCGGTCGGCAGGGTGGTAGCCGAGATTACGCCCGCAAGGGCGTCCGGCTGGTCGGCCGTCCGGGAGGTGGATGTTAGGCGAACGGAGCTCAGCGCGTCGGGGTTGAGGGCGCCGAACAGGCCGGCCGTATGGTAAGGGCTCAAGACCGGAATCCCGTCGACCTGATAGGCGGTGTGGTCGGAGGCGCCGCCTCGGACGTGGACGCCGCTGGGTGACTCAGGCTCGACCGACACCGGTCCGCCGCTCAGGGCCAGGAACGGGTCGGGTTCGGCGAGAAGCGGGTGGTTACGGGCGGCCGCCATCGACACGATGCGGTCGGTGGCGGACGAGTCCGCGCGGTCGAGCCCCCGAAGTGCCGGCCCACCGCGGACGACGAGCGTCTTGAGCTTGGTCGCCGTCGCTCGAAGTGTGACGTTGAGTTCGAAGTGGCCCGCGGACGGGATCAAGACGTGGATCGTTCTCGGTGCGTATCCGATGAATCGCACCACCAGATGATTGGGCCCGGCCGCGAGGTCGTCGACCCGGTACCGGCCGGTCGAGTCGGTGGTGGTCGCGACCCGAAGATCCGGGAGCGAGACAACCGCCCCGACGATCGCGCGACCGGTGGCCTCGTCGCGCACGGTCCCCCCCACCGAAGCCCGCGATGGTCCGGCCGGGCCGATCACTCCAATCAAGGTGAGCAACAATAGGTTCATTACCAGTGCCGGATCTTGCAGTTGAGGCCCATGTTTCAAGTTAGGACCTGCCCGACCTTTTGTCACGAACTCCTCCCTGATTGGTTCATTGGGACCAGTCCACGACCTCACCAACGGAGGAGAGATGCGCTCATCATTGTGGCAGTTCCTAGTGGCAGTCCCGCTCACCGCGGGTGGCTGCAGTAGCACGCCGACGGAGCCAGCATATGATTTGATCATCCCCACCGCTTGGGCCGCGGCGGTGACCCATCCCTTGTTTCCGCTGGTACCCGGCACAACTTCTCAGTACCGCAAGCAGACCCCGGCGGGGCTCGAGACCGTCACCATCGAGGTGCTTCCGACACCGAAAACGGTGAACGGCGTCAAGGCGACCGCGGTTCGAGACCGGGTGTTCCTCAACGGTGTCCTGACCGAGGACACCTTCGATTGGTATGCCCAAGACGTGGCCGGCAATGTCTGATACCTCGGCGAGGACACCCATGAAATCGTCAATGGGGTTCCGGTCAACTCGAAGGGAGCGTGGGAGTGGGGAGTGGCAGGCGCATTACCGGGGATCTACCTCTGGGCCGATCCGGCCGGGCAAGTTGGGAAAGCCTATCGGCAGGAGTACGCCAAGGGCGTGGCGGAAGATTGGGGCAAAGTGGTGGCGGTCGGCCAGAGCGTCACGGTGCCATTTGGCAGCCTCAGTGGATGCTTGGTTACCGAGGACTGGGTGGGGCTCGAGCCGAATCAGCCGCACCAAAACAAGACCTACTGTCCCAAGGTTGGGCTGGTCCTATCCGCGTTGACGGTTGGTGGCGGGGAACGGGAGGAACTGGTGAGCCGGACTCCGTAGTGTCGAGACTCTGGGCCGGTGAATCACTTACCCTGTGCGGCCCTCACCATCAGAATCGGGATCCCGGTGATGTGACGGAGCTTGGTGGCCACACTGCCCCGAACGACGTCCTCGAGCCCCGTGTGTCCATGGGTGGCCATCGCAATCAGGTCGCACTTCTCTCGGATGGCGGCTTCCGCGATTTCCTTTGCCGGGTCGCCCGCGGCGAGCAGGCCGTCGGCTTCGAACCCCTCGGCCCGAAGCAGACTCGAGGCCCGTTCGAGGTAGGTCCGGTCAGCCTTCATCTCCTCGGATTCTTTGAGCGCGAGTGCTCCGATGTTGCGAGCGGCCCAGCCGTCTGCGACGTGGATGAGGACCAGCGACGCCTTGCACTCGCGGGCAATCGGCCGGATGTACTGGAGAATCGTCTCGTCGGTGACGGTATTCTCGACTGGGACCAGGATCCGATGGAACATCAGGCCAGCCACGAGCCGACGGTCTGGACCAAGAGCCAGATGTTGAGCGAAGCGATGACGAAGGCGATCGTGTAGGCTAGCGCTTTGAGCCAGCCGGGGTTCACGAATTCGCCCATCTTGACCCGGTCGGAGGTGAATCTGACCAGCGGAAAGACGGCGAAGGACAGCTGGAGGCTCAAGATCACTTGGCTCAGAATGATGAGTTTGGCGGTGCCGCTTTCGCCGTACAAGATAGCGACGATAGCGGCCGGCACAATCGCGATACCTCGGGTAATCAGTCGGCGGAGCCAGGGGCGGAGACGGATGTTGAGAAATCCCTCCATAACGATCTGGCCCGCCAGGGTGCCCGTCAGGGTCGAGCTCTGGCCCGACGCGAGCAACGCCAACGCGAACACCGTACTCGCGCCGGTGACGCCGAGGAGCGGAGTGAGGAGTTGGTACGCTTGCTGGATTTCGGCGACTTCGGCATGACCGCTCTTGTGGAATGCGGCGGCGGCCACGATCAGAATGGAGGCGTTGATGAAGAGCGCAAAGGTGAGCGCTATGGTCGAGTCGATGAAAGCGTACCGGACCGCAGTGCGCTTGCCGGCCGAGGTCTCATCGTAGGCCCGGGTTTGGACGATCGAGGAGTGGAGATAGAGATTGTGCGGCATGACCGTGGCGCCGAGAATCCCGATCGCGATGTAGAGTTGGTTTGGGTTTAGGATGACGGACGCCTTCGGCACGAACCCGCCGAGGATGGCAGCTAGCTCAGGGCGGCTGATGATGATCTCGAACAGGAAACAGAGCCCGATGGTCCCCACCAGAGCCACCACCAGCGCTTCGACATACCGAAAGCCTTTGTTCTGGAGGTAGAGGATCAGGAGCACGTCGAGGGCGGTGATCGCGATACCCCAGGGCAGGGGGATGCCGAACAGCAGGTTGAGTGCGATGGCCGAACCGATGACTTCAGCAAGATCGCAGGCCGCAATCGCGATTTCGCAGAGAATCCATTGGCCAAATGCGACGGGACGGGAGTAGTGATCGCGACAGGCCTGAGCCAAGTCACGCCCAGTGACGATCCCGAGTTTGGCCGAGAGGCCCTGGAGGACGATGGCCATCAGGTTCGAAAACAAGATCACCGAGAGCAGGGTGTATCCGAATTGCGATCCGGCGGCGAGGTCGGTGGCCCAGTTACCCGGGTCCATGTATCCGACCGCCACCAAGTATCCCGGCCCGGCAAAGGCCAGCATCTTTCGCCACCAAGTACTGTGGTTGACCGGGACCGACCGATACACCTCGGCCAGACTCGGCGCGACCCGCGCTCGCCGCCAACCCGGATCGTTGGGCGTACTCATGCGGCCACCTTCCGGCACAAGAGCACTTTGGCGAGGTCGGTCCCCACCACCTGGCGGGCTCCACCGGTCTTGAACAGCACGGTGGTTGGGCCTCCGAAGGGCTGCCGGTCGGCGACCGTCATCTGCCGGCCCGGCACCAGTCCGTGGCCGGCGAAGAACCGGAGCCGGGCTGGGTCCTGGGTGTCGACTTGGCGGAGTTCCAAGTCCGACCCAACCGGTGCGGTGGCGAGCGGGACCAGATCGGTGTCCTCGATGTCGCCTTCGGCCGTGGGAATCGGGTCGCCGTGGGGATCGTATCGGGGGTTGCCGAGGGCCGCCGCCATCCGCTCGATCACCAAGTCGGAGGCGGCGTGTTCAAGCCGCTCGGCCTCATCGTGGACGGTGTCCCAGTCGAAGCCGAGGCGCTTCGCGAGGTAGACCTCGAGCACCCGATGACGGCGGATAGTTTTGAGGGCGGCATGCCGGCCTTGGCGGGTCAGCTGGGCCCCTTGGTAGGGGACTCGCTTCGCGAGGCCCATGGTGGCCAGCCGTTTCAGCATCACACTCACGGACGGAGCCGCCAAGGTCAGGCGGTCCGCAATATCCTTGGTGGTGGCGCTCCCGCCATGGCGGGACAGGTGGTAGATGGCTTTGAGGTAATCCTCGACCGACCGACTGAGGGCGGGACTGGGAGGGCCGGCGTGCTTGGCGGTCATGGGCACTCGAAAATATTAGTCTAGTCTAAATTCCTCGTTATCTATACTATAAGATTCGGATTAGCGCAATACTTGGGCGGTCGGGCCCTTGAAGACCTGGCCCGCTTTCATCACGAACACTACTCGCTCGAGGCGACGGACATCATCGAGCGGGTTGCCGGACACGGCGATCAGGTCAGCCCATTTCCCCACCTCAATGGTCCCGGCCTTGCCGCCGATGCCGATCAGATCCGCCGCGTGCACGGTGGCCATCCGAATCGCCTCCGCCGGTGTCGCGCCCAATTGCTCCACCAGGAGGGCAAACTCCTCCGCATTCCGGCCGTGGATGTCGCTGGTGGCGTCGGTCCCGAAGGAAAACTTGACGCCTGCCTGGAAGGCCTTCCGGAGCCGGACCCTCCGTTCCGGCTCAACGAGCCGCGCCTTGGCCATCGCGTATTCGGGGTAGCCCTTCTTGGCGCCCAGCCTCACGATTTCGTCGAGGATGATCAGGGTTGGTACCAGATAGACGCCCTTGGCTTTCATCAAGGCAATGCCTTCATCGTCAATCAGCGAACCATGTTCGATCGACGCGACCCCCGCGTTGACGGCCGCGACGATGCCTTTGGCTCCGTGGGCGTGGGCGGCGACTTTGCGGCCAAGCCGAGCCGCTTCTTCCACGGCGGCGCGGAGCTCGTCATCAGCGAACTGGGAGGCGCTGACCTCGTCGCCTTGGGAAAGGATGCCACCGGTCGCGGTGATCTTGATATGATCGGCGCCGAACTTGATGTTGGTCCGAACGGTTCGGCGGACCTCGTCGACTCCGGTCACCATGACGCCGGTGCCGGGGATCGGAATCGCGGGGTTGTAGCCGTTCACGTCGGCGTGACCTCCGATGATGCCGAGTGACGGTCCGGCCACGTACATCCTGGGCCCGGGGATGATGCCACGCTCTACCAAATCGCGAACCGCGACGTCAGCGTAGTTGGTGGCTCCGACGTCTCGGATCGTGGTGAAGCCGGCCTCGATAGTTCTTTTGGCGTTAACCGTGCCGTAGACGGCGGCGTGGGCCGCCGTTTCTTTGAGGACCGCGGAGTCGCCCCCGTCGCTGTCGGCCGAATTGATATGGGTATGGGTGTCGATTAGCCCCGGTAGGATCGTGAGGCCGGCGAGATCGATCAGCCGGGCGCCCTTGGGGATGGTCGTGGTCGCGAGCGGCCCCACCGCCACGATCAGCTCGCCTCGGATGACAATAGCCGGTGCATCGATGACCCGGCCGTCTCCAACGATGAGCCGTGCTGCCTTGACGACGGTGTAGTCGGACGGTGCCGGCTGTTGGCCCCGAACCGGAGTCGGCAGCAACCCGAACAAGAAGAGCCCGATCATGAGAATGCGCATCAGAGGCTTCCTTTGGCCAGCACGCCAAGATCGAGGGCCCCGTTGCCTTCGGCGATCAGATCGTCCATCCGGTCGGCCAGGCCGGGGAGCATGGCCAGCGGCGTGTCGGCCGCGGTCTCGATCATCAGCCGGACGTCCTTGCGCGCCATGGTGAGCTCGAAGCTCGGGGTAAAATCACCCGAGGCCATGCTTTTGCCGCGCCCCGCCACCACCGTGGCCAGGTTCAGGTATTCGAGGGGCTTGAGGGTCTCCGACAATGCGACCCCGGCGCCGTGTCCTATCGCATAGACATCGGCGACCAGCGCGCTGACTCCGATCAGGAAGGCGTTGCCGCAGAGTTTGTGAATGGCGGCCAGATCGGGGCGCTCGCCGAGATATTCGACTCGGGCGGCCTGCTGTTGAAGACCTTCCTTCACCGCCTCGAACAGTTCGGACGGACCCGAGACGAGGATGGTTCCTTGGGCCTTGCGGGCCATGGCGGGCCCAATGAACACGGGGCAATGCAGGTACCGGATACCCCGAGCATTGAGGCGGCGGGCGCGTTCTGCCGTGAGGTCCGGCTGGGTCGTCGTGTGATCGACGATGATCGCGGTGCTGCCGAGGCCGGCGCGGAGTTGGTCGATGACATCGTCGACGACCGGGTCGTCTTTGAGAACGAGGTGGATCCGTTCGGCGCCGCTGACAGCCTCAGCTGGGGTGGCGGCAACCCGGGCGCCGGCGGACTCAAGGGCCAGAGCCTTGTGCGGGGTCCGGTTCCAGACCGATACCCGGTCGCCGCGCCTGATGGAAGCTTCCGCCAAGGCGCTTCCGAGCAGCCCGGTTCCTAGAAAGGCGATGTTTGTCATAACGGGAAGATATCATCTGCTGCATCGAATCGATCCAGGTCGTCACGATCCGACCCAAAGGTGATCGATTGGGGTCGCTCTAACTGGTTGTCTATCAATTGGTTGGCGTCGTCGTTCCGGCGGCATCCGGATTGCTCTTTGAGACGGCCAACCGATCCCTTGGAGCTTATGATGCTGCAACGAACGTTCGCTTGTTCCGCCTTCCTTGTCTTAGGAGTCACCGGGTGTTCTTTGGAGACTGGACCCGGCCAGCCGGATCGGTTGTCGGTCACACTGCGGGTTGCCGCTACGCCGCTGGCGCCCAGTGCTGAGGCGCCCGAGTCGGTCACGGTTGGGGGGCATACCTTGGTCCTGAGCCAAGTCCAGTTGGTGCTCCGCGACATCCGGCTCAAGCGAGCGGATCATGCCGAGAATTGTGAAGACCGGGCCGATGACTGCGAGTACTTCTCGACTGGCCCGATGTTGCTCGACCTGCCTTTGGGCGGCCTGCCCGAAAAGCTGCTGAGCGTCGAGGTCGACACCGGCACCTACCGGCAAGTCGAGTTTCGGATCCACAAGCCGGAGGACGACAGTGGTGATTCAGCGTTCTTGGCCGCGCACCCGGATCTCACGCGGATCAGCGTCCGGGTGTCGGGGCGGTACGATGGCCGGAGTTTCGTCTATATCTCGGATCTGAATGCCAAACAGCGGAATGACCTCACCCCACCGCTGGTGGTAAACGCCAAAGGCGCCACCGACGTTACTTTGAAAGTCAATGTGGCCCGGTGGTTCGTGGCGGGCGGGCGGCTGATCGATCCGGCCACCGCGCAAAAGGGGCAATCGAACGACAATGTGGTGCGGGACAACATTCGGGATTCATTTCGGTGGTTCGAAGATGAGGATCATGACGGCCAGGATGATCGTTAGGCGTTGGAGGATATGAGCCGGTCCGGTCCGGTCGTGATGATTGTGAAACTGTCCGACAGCTTTGCTGATTCGGTCCTGACCTTGGGTGCGGCCGCCGGCCTCGCGATGCAGGAGCGAGCACAGGACGACGAGGGACCGTTCCAGCCGGCGGTGGCCTGCTTCGTTCTGGCCGGCGGGGCCGAGCCGGACGGTCTCGATTGGTTGACCCGGACCAAGGCCGGCTCGGCGCTACCGGTGTTTCTCGTGGGCGCTGCCGCGGACCACCGGCTCGCGGTTGGGGCGGTGACCCGCGGCGCCCGAGACTACTTCGCCCTGCCTGCTGATCTTGATGTCTTCCGCCGGACCCTGGAGCGGCAGAGCCGGGAGGGCGAGGAGGCGGCGACCCAAGAGCGTTTCGCCAAGGCGGAGCAGGCCAGTCTTGGGTTCGGCGCGATGGTCGGCGACAGTCCGGCGCTGACCGCGACCGTCGCCCAGGCCCGCCGGGTGGCGGCCATCCGCGATGTCACGGTGCTGATTGGTGGTGAGACCGGGACGGGGAAAGAACTGCTGGCCCGCGCTATTCACTATCACTCGCCCCGGGCCAAAGCGCCCTTTGTCGAGATCAACTGCGCCGCCATTCCGGCCAATCTGATCGAGAGCGAGTTGTTCGGCCACGAGCGGGGGGCGTTTACCGGTGCGGTGGCGGCCAAGCCGGGTCTCTTTGAAATGGCCGATGGCGGCACGGTGTTCCTCGACGAAATCGGACACCTGCCGCTCGAGTTGCAGCCGAAGCTACTGCGGGCGCTCGAATCGCGGGAGATTCGCCGGGTGGGGGGGCAAAGTACCAAACGGGTCGATGTGCGGGTCATTGGCGCCACTCATGTCGACTTGGCGGCCGCTGTCAGTAACGGCACCTTCCGCGAGGACCTGTACTACCGCCTCAATGTTGTTCAACTCACGCTGCCGCCGCTCCGTGACCGCGGCGATGACATCCTCCTCCTCGCTGAATTCTTTGGGACTCGGTTGGCCGCCCAGCATGGCCTGCCGACGCCTTCGCTCACCCCCGAAGCCAAAGCCGCGCTCAAGGCGCACCCGTGGGCGGGGAACATTCGGGAGCTGAGGAACGCGATCGAAAGGGCGTTGGTCTTGTCGCCGCCTGGTCGGCTCGAGATCGGCCCGTTGTCGGGCACCTCCCCGAACCGAGAGGCCGCCGGTCCGCTCCCCTTTCCAGCGCCGCTCGGCACGATCATCCGCGCCGCGGTCCTGGAAACCCTGGCCCGGGTTGATGGTAACAAGAGTGAGGCGGCCCGGCGGTTAGGCGTCTCGCGGCCGCGGCTCCAACGAATTCTCGAAGGCGATACGGATTGAAAATGGAGTATCCAATGCGTTACCCAATGTTGCGTCGGCTGGTGGTGCCACTGCTGGTGGCGGCCGGTTGCACCTCAGGACCCGACCCCGTTGACCCGCCGGGAACCGTCAAACCGCCGACGGATCTGGCGATCGTCAAAATCCCGGCCACTGCGCCGGCCCTGTTCAACGACTCGGTCGCCTTCTACTCGAAGATCGGGCGGGACGACGAGGGCTTCATCTACTTCAAGACGGCTTCGGGCGGCCGGGGCGAAAAGTTTGCCCGGATCCGAATCCGGCAGCGGAGTCTGGTCGGCCGGCCGGACGGCACCGCCTATGGTCCCAACGATTCGGTCTTGATCGTGATGAAGGTGGTCAATCCGCTCGAGTTGGTGGTCGACCTTCAACCGTCCGGGATCCGCTTCAGTACCTCCGATCCTGCTGAATTGCAAATCGAGTACACCGCCACAGGCGGCGATCTCAATGGCGACGGGAAGACCGACGGCGACGACACCGCGATCGAGCAGAAGATCGCGCTCTGGCGGCAAGAGAAGCCCGGCGACCCGTTAGTCAAGATCGGCACGGTGAAGACCGAGGGCCTCCGGGAACTCAAGGCCGACTTGGTCTCGTTTAGCCGCTACTACATCGCGTACTAACGGAATCGTCACCGATGATGCCCGGTCCTGCCGCCGACCTGCTCAGTACCCTGCAAGCGCTCCTCGCGGAGGGGCGTTACCAGGAGGTATTGGATCGGTTCGCGCGGCAAGAAGGATCGAGCCCGTCGGACCCGATTCTGCTGCTGACCGTTGCCGCCGCCGCGACTCGGATCGGCCGGTTGGATCAAGGCGAGGCCTGGGCCCGGGGGGCCTTGGCCCAGTGTCGGTCGCGGGCTGATGACGACGGCCGGGTTCGGTCGGAGAACCTGTTGGGCGCGATCGCCTTTGCCCGGGGTCAGATCGATGCCGCCACCGCTCATTGGCGGATTGCGCTCGAACTCGGCCGGGCGGCCCGCGATACTCTGACGGTGGCCCGGGCCAGCAACAACCTGGCGGCCGCCTTTCATCTTGGCGGTGACGTGGCGGCGGCTCAGGGTCTCTATCGGGAATCGCTCGCGGCGTACCAGCGACTGGCCGACCGGCGTGAAATTGCCGGTACCCTGACCAATCTGGCCTTCACGTTTCGGTGGGCCGGCGACGTGAACACTGCCGCCGCACTCGGGGAAGATGCCATCCGTCACGCGGACGTGGTCGGTGACCCGACCCTCCTGGCGCTCACCTACGCCAGCCGGGCCGAGACCATGATCGAGGCCGCGGAGTTCGCCGTGGCCGAGCAACTCTTGACTCGAAGCCACGCCTTGGCATCGGGCGCGGGCGATGAGGCCGGCGTTGGCGAGGTGTATCGGGTTCGAGCCGAGCGATCTCTTCGCCTGGGCGAGCCCGCGGCGGCGCTCGAATCGGCGCTCGCCGGTATGGCGCTGGCGGAGCGAGCCCAAACTCCGCTCCTCCGTGCCGAGTGTGCCGCCGCCGCGAGCCGGGCCGCCGGCCGCCTGGGCCGGCAGGCCGACGCCGATCGATATCGGGCTCTGGCCGAGTCGGCGTTTGTGTCGCTGGGAGCGGCCCTTCAGCTGGCCCGGCTTCGCGATCAGTAACTTGTATCGAAACGGTACAGCCTGATCGAATCGATCCGCTCCTCCTCAATCATCGTCCTTTCGCCGAATCGCTAACAGATTATCCCTGCTAGGCTTAGGGGGTCGGAGCTGGGCCGGCT
>JAYVJS010000597.1:0-2124 GCA_043769075.1 Gemmatimonadota bacterium
GGCCGGCCCAAACCACCCGGTACCGAGGTGCTGTTGCCGGAACTCCAGGCGGCGTACGACCGCCAGTTCGCCCGGGTATCGGCCCAGACCCAGTCCGTCTACACGACCCTGTTTCCCAAGGCCATGGCCATGGAGCTTGCCTTTGCCCGGGCCGGCGGCCTCCTGATCGTCGGGACCGACCCCACCGGGGGCGGCGGCGTTATCCCCGGTTACTCGAACCAGCGCGCGATCGAACTCCTGGTCGAAGCCGGCTTCAGTCCGGTTGAAGCGATCCAAATCGCGACTCAGAACGGCGCCAAGTACCTCGGCCTTTCTAACCGCCTCGGCACCATCGAGCCCGGCAAACAAGCCGACCTCGTCATCATCCGAGGCAACCCGGCCGAATCGATCGCCGACATCCGCCACGTCGAACTCGTTTTCAAACAGGGCGTGGGCTACGACCCCACCAAACTGATCGCCGCCGTCAAAGGGAACGTCGGGCTCTACTAGTCGATTGGGCGCGCGGGCCGGCACGGCGGGTTCGGCGGATTGACGATCGCGAGCGCCAATCCGCCGATCACCGCCCCTCGGATAACTAGGCGGTTTTTGAGTCGCCGGGCTTCAGGCGTGGGCCCCTCGGGCGATGGCCCGCCGCTAAGCGCAACCAAAAGCCCGTAGAGTAGCAGGCCGGTTAGGGCCCCGCCGGCCGCCCCACCCGCGGCGGAAAGAAGCCGCGGGGGCCGTTCGCCGCAATTCAGGCCGACTGGGGGTTGGGTCGTGGTCTTCGAGATCGCGTCAGTAGTCAGCTGAAAGCGGGCCGACGCGACCAGCTGGGCCCGGAACCTGTCGTTTGGGCCGGGAGCAGGTGACGGTTGCGCCCGGCCGACAACCTGGAGGCCGCCCCAGCAGGCGAGGGCCAGCGCGGCGCGACATAACCTGCCTGCCGGTAGGCGGTGGGTCCGAGCAACGAGGGAAAGCCGCATGTCCAAAGGTATGCCCGGACCACAAGACCTGGTGTGACGCCAGACACATCCGAGCCGTCCGGTGCACCACCGAGACTCGGGACGCATTTCAAACTTGATATCAGGCCGCTGGCCGAGCCCTTGCCCGGTCGAACGCCGGGGGCTGAACGAGCCGTGCGCCCATCAGGGCAAGCGATGCCCGAAAATCGGCAATCAGGAACATGCGGCCGCCTAGGGTGATCACTCCCAGGCGGGCGGCGGCCATCTGAACACCGCGATCGTCAAGGAGACCGAGCCGGAGCTCCCAGTGGCGCCGTTCCAAACGGGCTGCCAAGCGGAGGCGCCGCTGCCGGGGGCACGGCCGCGCCGACGGTCCGTGGGACAACCGAAGGGCTTCGCCCGCCCGCGTGGCGGCGGCTGCCAGGCCCGTTTCGGCGAACGCTGGGAACGGCTCGATGAAGGCCGAGGTCCGCTCCCGGGGCGCAAGGACAACGCGCCCAACGGGCACACCGTCGACGGTGAGCACACAGTGCATGGTCATGCCTCGCTGATGTGGGAAGGGGTCGAACCGAAGGTCCTGAAAACGAGCCGGCCTCCGGGGCGATCCGGAGGCCGTTGTCACCCGTCAAACATCGCGAAGAATTGCCCGTTCGTCAATGTCTGCCCGGCGGCAGCGGATAACCTGGAACTCGGCGCGTCCGCCTGCGACGCCGGGTTAGGCGGCCCGACGGCGCTGTTGTTTTGCTGAGCGACGGTCACGTGAGCGTCGCTGAAACCATGGCACAAGGTCAGACCCAGTAATCGCGCGGCAGACCGTATTGGTGCCGACCGCCACAAGGCCCGCGCCTACCAGTGGACCGAGTGGCAGCGCAGTGCCGGTAGCAAGGCCGACGGCGGCCAACAGGCACCCCAGCTGGCCTTCAGCGATCCGGGCGACGAGCGAGACCCGGCCAGCAGGCGCGGGATCGTTGCTTCGGTCAGGGGCCGGGGGGGTCGCAACGCCAACGGCTGTCGGTGGTTGCCGACCGGGCGGCACCAGCGCTATCTGCTCGTCAGGAACGGGTTGGAATCGCTTCCGCATCGTCCCTCTCTGTCAATATGAGTGAGACACCGAGTTCCTTGGAGTTTAGTGTAGGAGGGTGAGGAAGCAGTCCCCATGGGTTCCCCCATTGCTGTTGGTGTG
>JAYVJS010000598.1:0-3067 GCA_043769075.1 Gemmatimonadota bacterium
GCGTCGACAAACGAGTCGTAAATCGAGCGATGAACCAGGAACCGCTGCGGGGACACACAGACTTGGCCATTGTTACGGAACTTGGCCATCACACCGGCCTTGGCCACCCGCGCCACATCGACATCGCCGAAAATCAGCGCCGGGGCGTTGCCGCCCAACTCGAGGGATAACTTAGTATTGGTCTTGGAGGCCCCGTCCATCAGCAACCGGCCGACCCGAGTGCTGCCCACCAGGTGGATCTTCCTCACCAAGGGATGATCGAGCAGCACCTGTCCGATCGCCGCCGCGTCGCCGGTCAGCACGTTGATGGCGTGATCGTGGACCCCAGCCTCGAGCAAGCACTCCAGCATCCGAATCGCGGTGACCGGAGTCAACTCCGAGGGCTTAGCCACAACCGTGCACCCGGCCGCCAGCATCGCCGCCCAGACCCGGGCGGTGTTGTAGGCGGGGAAGTTCCAGGCCGTAATCGCGCCCACGACCCCCATCGGTTGATAGATCACCGACATCCGCTTGCCGTCTTTGCGGGCCGGAATCGTGTAGCCGTAGGTTCGCTTGGCCTCCTCCGAAAACCACTCGAACAAGTCAGCCGCCACCATCCATTCCCCTTCGGCCTCGGCCAGCGGCTTGCCGGACTCTCGGGTGGTGTCTTGGGCAAACGACTTGGCCTGCTTTCGCATCAAGTCGGCGGCCTGCCGGAGGTGCTTGGCGCGCTGGTAAGGGTTGAGCCGGCTCCAGGTCTCGAAGCCTTTGGCGGCCGAGAGGACGGCCAGTTGGGTCTCGAGCGCGCCCGCGTTGGGAATCGTGGTGAACGCGGCGCCCGTTGCGGGATCAATCACCGGCAGGGTGGCCTCAACCGACCGCCATTGCCCGCCGTAGAATAGTTTCTGGGTCATGGAAGCGAATTTCCCACCGATCCGAGAAACTAGCAAGCGGGAAGGTTGGGCCTCGCTCTAGCGCCCCAAACAGTCCGCCGCCACATTTCCGGGATGATCCTCCCAAAACTCATTGGACCCGCGGCCCTGCTGACCGGGGCCTGTTTGAGCGTGGCGGCCGCCCAGACCCGCCACGTCGATCTCCGCCTGACTGAAGGCACCAACATCGCGGCCGCCCTGTCGCCGGACGGGCAGACCATAGCCATCGATTTGCTCGGGCGAATCTGGATCCTGCCCCGCACCGGTGGCTCGGCCAAGGTCCTGACCGACGAATTCGGGGACGCCCGTCAACCGGCCTGGTCGCCGGACGGGAAGCGGATCGCTTTTCAGTCCTTCCGCGATGGAACCTGGCACATCTGGAGCATCGCCGCCGATGGTTCGTCGCCCCGTCAACACACCCTCGGCGAATTCGATCACCGCGAACCGACCTGGTCTCGGGACGGAGCCTCGTTGCTCTTCTCCTCCGATCGGTCGGGAAACTACGACATCTGGCGCCTGACCCTGGCGTCGGGGCGGCTCGACCGGATCACCAACGACCCGGCCGACGAGTTTGGCCCGAGCGCTGGCCCCGACGGATCGATCGCCTTCGCCTCGGCCAAGCCGGGCGCCGCCGGCGTCTGGGTCGCCGACCCGAACGGGGCTCTGACGCTATGGGCCGGCGCCGACGGGCGGGTCGCCGGGCCATCGTTCAGTCCGGACGGCCGGACGATCACCTACAATGTCCAAACTACAGGCGTGAGCCAGTTGGTGGCCGCCGAGCGAGGCCAGACTCCGCGGGTCTTATCCGCCGAGGGCGCCGACGTGTTCCCGTTCCGGGCGAGTTGGGCCGCGGACGGTTCGATCCTCTACACCAGCGACGGCCAGCTCGGCCAAGTCCGGCTCGACGGCACCCGGCTCCCTACCGTCCCGTTCGACGCCCGGGTGACTTTCGACCGGACCGGCTATCCGCGAGCCCGCCGGGACTTCGACGGTAGGAGCGCTGAACCGGTCCGCGGTGTCATGTCGCCGACGGTCTCACCCGACGGCCGGACCTATGTGTTCGTGGCGTTAGGCGATCTCTGGCGCCTCACCGCCGGCCGGTTGGACCGACTCACCAGCGACCTCAATATCGAAGCCGATCCCCAGTTCTCCCCCGACGGGGCCAAGTTGGCATTTGCGTCCGACCGGGGCGGCTCGATGGAGCTCTGGATCCGCGACTTCGCCGCCGGCACCGATCGACAACTCACCAAGTCCGGCGGGGCGGCCTTACCCGCGTGGACACCCGACGGCGCCCGGATCGTCTTCCAGGTCCAACGGGGTCTCGGCACCGAGATCCATACCGTTGAGGTCGCAACCGGCGCCACGACCCGGCTTCGGAACAACCTCTTCCAACCGTCCCGGGCCACCTTCTCGGCGGACGGACGGTTTGTGGCGGTGGCCGCCCTTCGCGCCAATTCCGCCAAGTACCGAGAAGGCCGCAACGACATCTTGATCATCGCGACCGACGGCTCGCCCGACCGATGGATCGTTCCGCCGGCGGGTCGTGGGATTGGTGCCCGCGGGATCGATGGCCCAGCCTGGTCGCCGGATGGGAAGCGAATCGCGTTCGTCATCGACGGCCTGGCGTGGAGCCAGCCGGTCGAGCCCAACGGCGAGCCGGCAGGCCCCCCGATCCGCCACTCCGACGAATTGGCCAACAGCCTGAGCTGGACCGGGGATGGTAGCCACTTGGTGTTCCAGGCCACGGAAGGGCTCCGCAACGTCCGGATGGCCGACGGCGCCATCGAGCGGGTCGCGATTCCGCTGACCTGGAAACGAAGCAACCCCACCAAGACCGTTACCATTCACGCCGGCCGGATGTGGGACGGCCGAGCCGACCGAGTTCAAACCAACGTCGATATCGTGGTCCGCGGGCACCGAATCGTGGCGGTCCGACCCCACCGGCGCCCCGCTCCCGGCGACAGCGTCATCGACGCCTCGGCCCTGACCGTGATGCCGGGCCTGGCCGATGCCCACGCCCACATCGGCTACGGCACCGGCGAGGCGTTAGGCAGGACCTGGCTGGCCTATGGGATCACGACGATTCGAGACCCGGCCTCCGATCCGTTCGCCATCGGCGAGCGGCGCGAGTCGGTCGAATCGGGCGCCCGAATCGG
>JAYVJS010000599.1:0-2873 GCA_043769075.1 Gemmatimonadota bacterium
GCCCGGCTGGAGGAAAGTTCCGGTGTCGTAGCTGTAGCCACCGGTGGTGGAGGCGGGCAGAGTCACCCCGTTGATGGTGACCACGGCGTCGGTCACCGGAGTGGTTCCGCGACTAATGGTGAAGTTCTGGAATCGCGGCCCCATGTCGGAGCCGAGAATCAGCAGGGGCGGTTGCTCGGTCGTGCCGGTGGAATCACTGCAGGCGGTGAAGGCCAAGGCCGCCAGGATCATGGCAGTTGTTCGTGGCATTGTACTCTCCAAATCGGATTGGTCCGGGCAAGGGTGCTGGCCCCCCGATCATGGCGCAGCAAGACCTGAGCCAGGTCCAACGCGGGGCGGGGTCCCGGAAGGGGCCGCAGCAGTCCACCTTGACCGCTTCTATCCCGGATCGACAGCTCCCCCGCTGATTGGCGCCAGACCCATCATTCGGTCTTGAGGGTGAGGGCTGGCTCGACCTGCGAGCCACGTCGTGCGGGCAGGTAACACGCGACCACCGCCACGACCGCAAGCAACCCGGCCGCGCCGACGAAGGCGACGCCGTCTGCTGGTTCAATTCCATAGAGAAACGCTTCCAACAGCTTGGCGAGTGCCACGCTCATCGCGGTGCCGATGGCGATCCCGATCATCACTAGTCGAAGTCCATCGCTCATGAGGAGGCGGATCGCTCCGGCGGTCGATGCACCGAGGGCCAGCCGAATCCCCATCTCTCGGCGCCGGCTCGCCGCCGAGAGCGACATCACCCCGTAGAGCCCCATGACCGCCAGCAACAAAGCGATGATACCAAACCCGCTCAGCGCTTTGGCTCCCGCCCTGAGTTTGTCGGTACGGCCCCGCAGCATGGTTGGATAGCTGGCCAGGGTGAACACCGGAACGTGTTTGTCGAGCAGGGCGAGTTGAGTCCGCATCCCCTCGCTCAAGGCGCCGGGGTCGCCTGACCCGCGAGCCACCACGACGATCTCACGGCCTGGCGACTCCTGTTGCTCCGCTAGCATGAGATAGCTCTGGGGATCCTCCATGAGATCGCCGTACTTGGCATCCCGAATCACGCCGATCACGGTACGAAAGGTAGAGTCGCCCAGATGGAACTGCCGACCCAGCGGATCCTGGCCCGGCCATGCTCGCTGAGCGAGGGTTTGGTTGACGATGGCGACCCTCGGAGCGCCGGGCCCATCGTTTGGGCCGAAGTCGCGCCCGGCGACCAGCGGCATCCCGAGGGTTGCCGCCAGACCAGGCCAAACATGCGTCATGCTGACGAGGGGCGGGGGCCCTTCGGCCGCGCCGACCGCGACGAAACCGGTCCGGGTCTGGCGATCGCCTAACGGTAGATAGGTAGCCATCGACACCGCCGAGACACCCGGCAGCTGACGGACCCGCCCATCCAGCTCGCGATAGAACCCGGCCCGTTGCGCGGCGGAGTATCCTTGGAGCCCGAGGTCGAAGCTCATCAGGGCCACGCCCTTTGGCTCGAAGCCCAACGGGATCGAGAGCGCCTTGGAGAGACTGCGGACCAGGAGTCCGCTTCCGACCACCATCGTGAGGCAGGCGGCGACCTGGGCCACCACCAAGCCCCGTATCAGGCGCGAGCCGGTCCACCGGGTGCCCGCCACCTCGAAGTCCCCTCGGACCATTCGAACCGCCGGGATTCGGCCGGCGCTGAGGGCGGCGACAACCCCAAACAGGAGGCCTGCCAGCACACTCGCGCCCAGGGCAAACGCGAGTACTCGCCAATCGACCCGGGTAGCCGCAGCCAAGTCGGCGGGCGCTTCGATCAGCCGGAGCCCAGCCGTCGTCATGATGGTCGCCAGCACCAGGCCCAGTATTCCGCCCATGATACCGAGAAGGCCGCTTTCGGTCAGGAGCTGCCGGGTTATCCGACCGCGACCAGCACCGGGCGCCACCCGAACGCCGATTTCGCGTCGGCGCCGGATCGCACGGCCCAGCAGCAGGTTGGCGACATTGGCGCAGGCGATCAGGAGGACCAGGCCGGGGATCGCGAGGAAGAGGGCGAGGATCGCCGCCATCTCGGGCTGACTCGATGGGCCCGCTCCACCCCGAACCGGGCGCACGGTCACCGCCGTCTCCGCCAGGGTCGCGGGGTTCGCGGTGGCGAGCCGTTGTTGGGCCACGGCGGCGATCGCCCCGGCACGGTCGGCGTCAATCCCGGGCGACAAACGGGCCACTCCGCGAAGCCACCAACTCCCCGGATTGCTGAGGAGGTCGGCGCCGGAAGGGATGATCACCGGCTGCATGGCGAGCGGCACCCAGAGATCTGGGGTGTTGGCCAAGTCGGCCCCCACGAACCCTTCCCGGGCGACGCCGATAACCGTGAACCCATGACCGTTGAGCGCCAGCGATCGCCCGACGATCTCCGGGTCTCGTCCGAATCGCCGCTCCCACAGGCGATGGCTGAGCACCACCACCGGGTCGGCGCCGCGCACCGAGTCCTCCTCACGCCGATAGCCGCGGCCTAACGCCATGGGCGCCTGGAGTACGTCAAAGTAGTTCCCGGTCGTGATGAGGCCGGTGACGCGGACGGGGTCGCCGCCGAGGCCGCCTAACGCAATCGGGGTGTCCTGATACGCGGCGACACCGCCGAAGGTGGCCCGTTCGGCCTCGATGGCCCGGATCTCGGGAAGAGAGAGGGCTCAGGTATGCCTGGGGTCTCGGCCGGTACCGACCAACCAAACCAGTTCCGCCGGGTTGCCCACCGGCAGGGGGCGGATCAACACCGTGTTCACAATGGAGAACACCGCGGTCAACGCCCCGATGCCGAGACCGAGCACCGCCATCACCGAGGCGACGAAGGCCGGCTCGCGCTTGAGGAGGCGCACGGCATAGGTGATGTCCTTCCCCAATTCATCGAGATGGCGGAC
>JAYVJS010000600.1:0-9566 GCA_043769075.1 Gemmatimonadota bacterium
CCGAACGCCGACTATGTCCTCCTCGAAGACCCCGATGTCTTGAGCCGGGTTCGGGCCGATCCCCGGGGCTTTCTCGACGAACGCACGACCCCCGCCATCCTCGATGAAATCCAGAACGCCCCCGAGTTGCTGGCCTACATCCGAACCCGAGTCGACCAGCACCCTCGCAAGGCCGGCCAATGGCTCCTGACCGGTTCTCACGAGGCACCACTCATGGAGGGGGTCACGGAGTCGCTGGCTGGTCGGGCCGCCATCCTCCAGCTCTTGGGCTTGAGCCTGGGCGAGTCCGGCCGGGTGTCGATCCTGCACGGGGGGTTCCCTGAGGTGGTGGCGCGGCCCTCCGGCCGCGACCTCTGGTTCAGCTCCTACCTGCAGACCTACCTCGAGCGGGACGTCCGGGCCGTCACCCAGGTTCGCGACTTGTCGACCTATCGACGGTTCCTAGCCCTGGTGGCGAGCCGCCATGGCCAAGTGCTCAACAAGACCGACTTTGCCGTCCCGTTAGGGGTCTCGATTCCCACCATCGGCGAGTGGCTCAGAATTCTCGAGATTACCGGTCAGATCATGCTGGTGCCGCCGTATTTTGAGAACTTCGGCAAACGCCTGATCAAGAGCCCCAAACTCTATCTCACCGACAGCGGGCTCGCCTGCCACCTGCTGGGAATTCGTTCGGCCGCCGAGCTCGACCGATCGCCCTTTCTCGGACCGATCGTCGAGGGGTTTGTGGCCGGAGAAATCGCCAAGGCCCAGATCAACGCGGGCCGGCGGCGGGAGATCTATTTCTTTCGGGATCGCCCCGGACTGGAGGTCGATTTCATGGTGCCGCACCGAGGCGGCCTTCGGCTGATCGAGGTCAAGGCCTCGCGCACGGTCCGGCCGTCCGATGCCGCCTCGATGTTAGCGTTGAGCCGCCAGATGGGCTCCAGCCGAGTGGAGCGGTGGGTGGTGCACCGGCGGAGCCGTGAGGCCCCGGTGACCCGGGCCATCGCACCGGGGGTCGAGGCGTTGACGATCGAGCAGATGGTGGAGCGACTCGACTAGCGAGCGGTGTCGGAGGCCGGCGCTGTCGACGACAGCCCCCGAGGAGCACGATCGGGGGAATCATGACACCGATGTACCCCATCGCTTGGGGCCCGCACCCTAGGCGAAGATTTGCCTCAGATGGTGCTCGACATGCCCGACGTAGTCGCGGGCCACGAACTCCAACGGCACCGGCGGCCCGCCGCCAATTTCGCACGAAACGTTCCGAAAACGCTCCGGGCAGTGCGTCAGTGTGTGAGCTAGCTGGCGGTTGTAAGCTCCCCAAAATGCCACCAATGCCTCCCAGGGCCGCAAATCGTGGCGCTGAGACTGAACCCAGTGTTCCTGGGCATAGCCGGGGCCTTGGTAGGGTTCGCCCGACTGGGCTCGGACGAAGCGCTGATGATTGTTGGCCGCCGAGTCGATCAGATGTCCGAGAATCTGCTTGGCGGACCATTTGCCGGCACCCCGCGGGGCGCCAGCCAGAGCCTCATCAATGGCGAGGAGCCGAGGCTCGGCTTCCTCGACTGCGTGAAAAAGCCCTGCGGCGATAGTCGCCAGCAGGGCATTCTGTTCGGACGGATCGGCATATTGCATCAGCCAAATCTAGTCGCTTCGGAGCGCCACCATCGGGTCCACCAGCGAGGCTTTCCGGGCCGGCAGGTATCCTGCAGCGAAGGTCACCAAACCAAGCACGATCGTCGCCAGACTCATCGCGAGCGGGTCGTGTCCTTTGAGCCCAAAAAGGAGCGATTTGGCCGCCTGTCCCACCGCAATGGCTCCAGCAATTCCAATGATCCCTCCCGTTACCGCCATCTTCGCCACCTGCCGCAGCACCATGCCCCGAACCGCGGGAGCGTCGGCACCGAGCGCCATCCGAACCCCGATTTCACGGGTCCGTTGCGCGACCAAATACGCCAGTACACCGTACAGACCAACCGCGGCCAAGATCGTTGCCAGCAGCGCAAACGCCGTGGAGAAGACGGTAATCATGCGATCGAGGAACAACGTTTCCTTCACTTGCTGCGGCACGGTCTTGAGCGCCGACACCGGCAAGTTCGGATCGATCTTGGTCATCAGGGCCGGAATGGCCTTGATGACGGGAGCCGACGCCGCGCCGGTCCGGACGTAAAAGCTGAGCGACCCCAGGGTGGTGTCCTGCCGGTACGGAAGAAAGAACTGAGGCGGAACCACTCGTTTCACATCGCTGTACTTGGCGTCCTTGACCAAGCCAATGATTTCCAAGTTCAGATCGGTGCTCTTGCTCCCTCCGTCGCTCATTCGCTTGCCGACGACGTCGCGGCCCATGTTGAACCGCTTCGCAAAAGCCTCGTTCACCATGACGACCTTCGAACTCCCGGCGTCGTCCGCCGCCGTGAATTCCCGCCCGGCCAAGACCGGCAACCCCACCGTTTGGAAGAACCCGACCCCGACATAGTTGAGGCTGGCATTGGAGTCGGTCTTGTCGTCGGCTTTGAAGCCCTCAACCGCGACGTCAGTGTTCCAATTCGACCCCGCCAGGATCGGAACCATCGACGCGGACACCCCGGTCACGCCGGGAATGGCCGCCAGCTCTTCCTCCATCCGCCGGAACAACGTCCGGGTCTTCCCCGATGAATACCCGCTGAGTTCGGGAGCGACTGAGAAAGTGACAAGATGGTCAATGGTCAGGCCCAGCTCAACCGCACTCACGTTGACGAGGCTCCGGAGAAAGAGCGCGGCCGACGAGAGCAGAGCCATCGACAACGCGACCTGGGCCGTCACCATCCCGGTCCGAAACCGCGCCCCTCCCCGGGTGCCTCCGGCCCGAACCCCGTCGGCCTTGATGACGGAAATCAGCTCAGGCCGGGTGCTTTGGATGGCCGGGGCCAACCCAAACAAGAGTCCGGTGCCGAGGGAGAGCAGCGCCGCAAACCCAAGAGCCGGGCCGCTGAGTGAAAAGGTCAGGCCGCTGGCCACTTCAGGAGGCAAGAACGACGTCACGAAACGGAGCGTGACCTGAGCCACGAACAGGCTGAGACCACCGGCCAACGCCGCCAATAGAACCGATTCGGTCAGCAGCTGGGCCACCAATTGGCCTCGGCCTGCCCCAAGCGACAACCGGACCGCCATTTCGCGGGCCCGAGTAGCGGCTCGGGCCAACAGCAAGTTGGCGACGTTGATACAGGCAATCAGCAGGACGATGGCGGTCACCACGAAGAGCAGCAGCATCGGCGTGGCTGCGTCGCGACCGACCTGACTCTGGCCCCGCCGCCCGGACTCGAGTTCGAGGGTTTTGGCTCGAAATTGGGCCAGGACTTCGGCGTTCATGCCTTCCTGAAGGGGAGCCTCGACGTCGGTAACGATCGGGTGGTAGATCCCGTTGAGATTCGCCTTGGCCTGCTCGAGCGAAACGCCGTCTTTGAGCCGGCCGAACGCATAAATCCAATAGCTCCGCCGGTTTTCGAAGGCGCCCTGGCCCCGCTCTACCGCACCTCGCATCGAAATCGGGATGAACAGATCGGGCCGATAGCCGAGGGTCGTCCCGCTGAACCCGGCCGGGGCCACCCCGATGACGGTGAAGGCCTGCCCATTGATCGACATCGTCTGGTTCAAAACGCCCGGATCGGATCCGAGACGGCTCAACCAATAGGCGTGGCTCAGCACCACCGCGAATTGACCCCCGATCGACTGGTCGTCGGCGGGACCAAACAGCCGCCCCAGGGCCGGCTTCATCCCAATGACGGGAAAATAGGAACCCGACACCAACAATCCTTCGGTCGCCTGCGCGGCCTGACCCCCAATGGCGATGTTGGCGCCAAACCCCCGGTGAGCGGCCAGCCCGGTCAGCACCTGCTGAGCCCGTTCTAAGTCGCGGTACATCGGGTAGCTCAAGACCACCTCGCATCCGCCGGCTCCGCTACACGACTGCGACCCCCACTTAGGACCGGGGGCCGAGAGGTTGACCAAGCGATCGGGCTCCGGCACGGCAAGGGGCTGGAGTAGAACCCGTTCGAACATCGAGAAGATTGCGGTATTGGCGCCGATCCCGAGGGCCAGAGATCCGGCGGCGACCGCCGTCACAAAGGGGGTTTTGGCCAATGTGCGGATGGCCAGTGTCAGATTGGGCATCAGGGTGGTACGTCCGTCGCGGGGGGATAAGTTTCAGACGCCCCCAAGAGGAAACCGTTGCGCTACCACTCCCGAGTGATCGGAATGGCCACGATGTGAGGGATAGTCGGCCGGGTCTTGGGGCGGGAACGGGCCTTCCGGTTCCGCCGGAGCATCCGGCGGAACTGGGGGCCCGCCGCCAATTCCGCAAAGATGCTCACCACGATCACGCTCATCAGGATTTCGACTATCGCCACCATTCGAATAACTCCGCCGAGGACCCAAGCAATATCGAAATCTCCGGCGGCGGAACAAGTTGGGAAAAAACCTTGGTCGCCGTATGTTCCGGCTATGCCCTTCCCGACTAGCCGGACCTGGTTGGCCGTCGTCGCTCTTGTTGGGTGCCGGCCCCCCAACTCCGGAGCGCCCGCCGATCTCCTGATCACCAACGCCAAGGTCTTTGCCGCCGACAGCACCGACCGGTTCGCGGAGGCGGTGGCCGTCCGGGGCAACCAAATCGTGGCGGTCGGCACCACCGCGGCCCTGGCGGCATACCGGGGCCAAGCCACGACGGTGATCGATGCCGCCGGAGCCGCCGTCACCCCCGGGTTCAACGACGCCCATGTCCATTTCGTCGGCGGGAGCCTGGGACTGACCCAGGTCAACCTGCTCGACATCGACGCCCTGAGCGCGGTCAAACAGCGGATTACCGTGTTTGCCCTCGCCAACCCCACCCGGCCGTGGGTCCTCGGCCGGGGTTGGTACTACGGGACCTTCCCAGGGGGACTTCCGACCAAGGAAATCCTCGACTCCTTGGTGCCCGACCGGCCGGCCGCGATCGATTGCTACGACGGCCATACCCAATGGGTCAATTCCAGGGCCCTGGCCTTGGCCGGCATTACCCGGAACACGCCGAACCCGCCTAACGGCGTGATCGTCAAAGACGCCCGCACCGGGGAGCCTACCGGCGTGCTCAAGGAAGGAGCCCAGGGTCTCCTCGACAAAGTGCTCCCGCCGGTCAGTCGCGAGGAGAAGCTGGCGGCTCTGAAACAGGGCATCGCCTTGGCCCATCAGCTTGGCGTCACCAGTGTCCAGGAAGCCGGGATCGGGGCGGCCGATGTCGAGCTCTTCGACGCCCTCCGGCGCGCCGGCGATCTCAAGCTTCGGGTTGCCGTGGCCCTCGGCGTTCGCCCGGGGTTTTCCGAGCAGGACTTGGTCCGCCTCGACTCGATTCGGAAGGCCGTACCGGACGATGATCGCTTGAAACTCGGCGCGGTCAAGATGTTCGCCGACGGCGTGATCGAGTCCCACACGGCGGCGATGCTGGCGCCCTATGCGAATCGGGCCACCACCGGCCTGCCCGAGTATCAGGCCGCCGAAATGCGGCGGATCGTGACCCTGCTCGATGGGCGCGGCTGGCAGATCATGATCCACGCCATTGGAGACGCCGGGATTCGAATGGCGCTCGACGCGTTCGATACCGCGCAGCGGGTCAATCCAGCCCCGGCCCGGGGCCGGCGGCATCGGCTCGAGCACATCGAAGCGATGAGCGCGGCCGATATTCCCCGGTTCGGCAGGCTCGGCGTCATCGCCTCGATGCAGCCGTTCCACGCCAATCCAAATCAGAACGTCCTCGACGTTTGGGCCGTCAACCTGGGACCGGAGCGAGCCGGCCGGGCCTGGGCCTGGAAGAGCATCCGGGACGCCGGTGGACGGTTGGCATTCGGGACCGACTGGCCCGTGGTTGAACTCGATCCCCGGCCCGGGATCCACACCGCACTGACCCGACAAACACCCAACGGCGATCCGCGGGAGGGATTTGTCCCGGGAGAGCGGCTCGATCTTTCCACGGTGCTCAGGACCTACACGGCCGGCTCTGCCTACGCCTCGTTCGACGAAACCACCAAGGGCACTCTGGCCCCCGGTCAGTTGGCCGACCTGGTTATCTGGGCTACCGACATCTTCGCGGCCCCGGCCGCCCAGGTGAAGGACGCCGGCATCAAGACCACCATCTTCGACGGCAAGGTGGTCTACTCCCGGCCGGCTCCATGATCCCCGCTAGCCCGCCGACTGAAGGCACCGTAGCTTCACTCCCCCGCCCATCCACTCGTCCAAGGTCTCAATGACACACAGCACGGTAGTTCGCTCCGGACTCCTCGCTCTCGTCACCGCCACGGCGGTCCACGCCCAGGCCCCGGATCCCCGGGTCGGGCTCAAGGCTGGTTGGAAGGACGCTGGAACCGCCGCCAAGAGCATGGTCCTGATTGGCCATCACGACAAACCGGACCGGTTCTTTGACCCCGCCGCACCCTACGGCGGTAGTGCCCATGGGAACTCCGATTTGGCCTTCCGGGGCAACTTGGTGGTCCAGGGCAATTACTCCGGCTTTCAAATTTGGGACGTTTCCAATCCACGGAGCCCAACCCTCCGGACCTCGATCACCTGCCCCGGCAACCAGGGCGATCCCTCGGTGTTCGGCAATCTGCTGTTCATCTCGATTCAGGCCACCAGCGGCCGGCTCGACTGCGGCTCTCAGGGCGTCACCGACACCGTCAGCGCCGAGCGGTTTCGCGGAGTCCGGATCTATGATATCAGTGACCTCGATCACCCCAAGGTCATGGCGGCGGTCCAAACCTGCCGTGGCTCCCACACCCATACGTTGGTGACCGATCCGAACGACAAGGCCAACATCTACGTCTATGTATCGGGGACCAGTGTGGTGCGCTCCGGCAAGGAGCTGGCCGGTTGCTCCGGCCGGACCCCGGAGGAAGATCCCAACACGTCGTTGTTCCAGATCGAGGTCATTCGAGTTCCGCTCGCCGCGCCGCAGGATGCCAAGATCGTCAGCACCCCGCGGATCTTTGCCAACGCCACCGGCGCGATTGCCGGGCTCGCCAAGGCCGGCAACAGCGGCGAGGGCACCCAAACGACCTCGGAAACCAATCAGTGCCACGATATCACGGCGTTTCCTGAGCTTGGGATTGCCGCGGGAGCGTGCTCGGGCAACGGAATCTTGCTCGACATTCGCGACCCGGCCCATCCGAAGCGGATCACCGAAGTCAGCGACCCGAACTTCGCGTACTGGCACTCGGCGACTTTCAACAACGACGGCACCAAGCTCTTGTTTACCGATGAATGGGGTGGCGGAAGTGCTCCGCGGTGCCGGTCGACTGACAAGCCCGAATGGGGTGCCAATGCGCTCTATACCGTCAAGAACGGCAAGATGACTCAGGGCAGCTTCTATAAGTTGCCGGCGGCGCAAACCGATCAAGAGAACTGCGTTGCCCACAACGGCTCGCTGATTCCGGTGCCGGGCCGCGATCTGTTCGTGCAGTCGTGGTACCAAGGCGGGATCTCGATCATGGACTTCACCGATGTGAATCATCCGTTCGAGGTCGGGTATTTCGATCGGGGGCCGGTCGACGCGGCCAAAGCGGTGCAGGCCGGCCAGTGGTCGAGCTACTGGTACAACGGCTTGATCTACGGGTCGGAAATTGCCAGGGGGCTCGATGTACTCGAGCTCCAGCCGAGCCAGTTCCTGACCCAAAATGAAATCGATGCCGCCAAGCTGGTCCGGTTCGACCAGTTTAACGCCCAACTCCAGCCCATGTTCGTTTGGCCCGCGGCGTTCGTGGTGGCCCGGGCGTACCTCGACCAGCTGATCCGGAACGACGGCCTCCGGAAGAGTTGGGCGGCCCCGGTTAGTCGGAGCCTCGCACAGGCCGAGCGCCTCAAAGGTGGGGCACGGCGGGCGGCATTGACTAAGTTGGCCACTCAGTTGGACCAGGACGCCTTGGGTGCGGGTGACTTGGAGCGGGTACAGAAACTGGCGGCGGTGGTCCGACAACTCGCCGGCAACTAGACGCCACGACCGACATTCCCGAAGAGCGAGTCAAGGCCGCCGAGGTTTTGCCTCGACGGCTTGGCAACGCTGACTACGGAAGTAATTGGGCCCGGAAACTCACCCGATAGGCGAGGAAGATCGCGGCACTCGAGCCGATTCGTTGTTCCATCGAGATCGTGCCCGATAGCGTGCCCCCGACCTTGGTCGCCTCGATCGTGAACTTGAAGCTATTGGTCACCTGGCCAAGGGGGGCCGCCTGGCCCGAGATCGCACCGTTGGTGGTCGAGCCCGTCCAGCTGAAGGCGTTTGCGATCGGACGGCCTCCCGCATCGGGGCCGACATAGCTATTTCCTAACGGCCAGGTCTTGGTGGTTGCGGGAGCCCATGCGACCAGCCCGGCGCCTTGCCCGGGTTGAGCAACCGCCAAGTATGCCCCGGGCGTCGGAAACGTTGTCCCAAGCGATGGGGTAACGGCACTCGGGTAGGCGAAGATCACACCTTCACCCGGCGTTCGGGCCAGTTGCTCAAACTCGGGGAAGTTGACTTCGCTGCAGGTCCCCGGACATTGCCGCTGAGCAATCACAAACTGATCGAGCCGCCACTTGGGCTGGCCGGCGGCCATTCGGACGAACCGCTCTCCCTCCCCGACCGGCCGGCCGTCGGCGTCCAACACCCGAACCCGCACTTTGACGAAGAACTCGTCCTTCGCCTCCGTGACATTCATCCGGTCGCGTCTAATCCGGTACGTCAGGCGCGGCTTGTCGGTGTCGACCAGCTCGCGGACGGCCCCGTCAAAGATCCATTGATAGGTCGCGCCTGTTGGGCTCTGTGGCGCCTCGGCGATGAACTCCACCAAGGAATCCTGGCTCAAGACTAAGTCGGCGGGCGCGAGCGTGACCGGCACCAAGCTGTACCGTACGGTGGTCCAATCGAACCAACTCACACCCTGGGGAATATCCAGACCACTCCCGGGCCCAGCCAGGTAAAGCGCGAACCCGCCAAGGAGATCGGGGTTTGGCTTCACGACGTTGGCGTCGAGCTCCGCCTTGGTGAATCGTTCCTCAGGCAGCGTGACCAAAGGCCCACCACGGCCTAACGCCAAGCGGAATAGCAGCGGGTTGATGTTGACATCCGGAATCCCGACCCGAAACCCGTTATCGGGACAGCCGACACACTCCCACCAATGCTCGAACTCCTCGAGGAGGAGGACTTTGGCGGGATCGAGGTCGACCTGGCGCGCCTTGCCGACCTCGGGCAGAAACCACCCTTTGAGCTTGGGCTTCCGCCAATGCTGAGCATCGCCGATCGTCCCAGCCGCTACCTGCGGCCACTCGTCGGGAAACTTGAGGTCGTTCCGAAGCCCACTGCTGAAATCCATCTCGGCGAGCGAAAGGCCGGTCACCGTGTAGGTCCCGCCGCCGAAGGTCGAGACAGTGAACGGTTTGATTCCGGTATCGAGAAACTCGACCGGAAACACCTTGCCGGGCTCCTCTGGTAGGGCCAGTTCGAGGGTCCGGCCAACCGCCCGGTACGCTAAGGCGAAGCGGGGAGCTTCGAGACTGGTGCCCCCAAAGAGACGGACCGGCACCGGGGCCGGCGCCAGCCGAGGGCC